>DATHPH010000243.1:0-4475 GCA_035484095.1 Cytophagaceae bacterium
CACCAGGGGAACCGTTTCTACACTTCCTCCGCTTTTTAATACAACATCTGCGCCAACGATTGTTTCGATTGAATAGTCGTTGCCTTTTACCAAAATGTCAGGTTTTATGAATTGAATAAGTTCTAAAGGAGTGTCTTCATCGAACAAAATGACAGCATCTACAAATTCCAAAGCGGCCATCACCCTTGAGCGGGAATTTTCATCAGTAATCGGACGGCTGGAACCTTTTAGACGTTGGACGGAAGCATCGGAATTCAAACCAACCACTAATTTTTCGCCCAAATTTTTCGCCTTTTCCAAATAATCCACATGACCCAAATGCAAAAGATCAAAACATCCGTTTGTAAAAACTATTTTGCCTTCTTTTTTCCATTCGGGCAAAAGGGCTGAAATTTGGTCTTTCGTTACTATTTTATCAGAAGTTTTCATCTTACTACTTCCCATATCAGAAGCTTTATGTGCGTGTATAAAAGTGACAATAATAGGGGATAAAAAAAAGAACGTCCTGCCACAAACCGGCAAGACGTTCTTTAATGTTTTCGAAGCAGAAATTATTTCTTAACTTCTTCCATTTTCTCCATTTTAGCAGCAGCAGTATCAACTTTAGCAGCCATAGTGTCAACCACAGGAGCAGCAGCAACTGTATCAACTGGAGCAACAACAGCAGCAGTATCTACAGCAGTAGTAGCTTTTTCAGATGAACCACAAGATACTAATGCGAAAGTACCAGCAACGAATGCAAGAGCGAATAATTTTTTCATGTTAACTTTTTTTAGATAAATTAAAATTTAGATTTTAGCGTCACAAATATAGATAATTTTTCCACATACAAAACAATTATTATATAAAATTTTGTGCTTTTAAGTCCCAAATCGTTCTTTGTTTCTTTAAAAAGTGAAATTTTAGGGCATGTGGCTTATCCAATTAAAAATTGCATTATATGGCTATTTTGCCTTGCAAATAATATTCACAGGCACCCCTTCAAAACCAAAGTGATGACGAATTTTATTTTCAAGATACCCTTTGTAAGGATCTTTTATATACTGCGGCAAATTACAGAAGAAAGCAAAGCTGATGCTGTTGGTAGGGAGCTGTGTAACGTATTTAATTTTAATATATTTTCCTTTAATGGCCGGCGGTGCGTATTTTGCTATTTCGGCAAGCATTACCTCATTCAGCAAAGACGTAGCAATTTTTTTGTGCATATTTTCATACACTCTTACAATCAACTCAACGGCTTGAAAAATGCGCTGTTTATTTTGAACAGAAATAAACATGATAGGAATGTACGTAAGCGGTGCAATTTTTTCTTTGATGGCATCTTCAAAAGCTTTGGCCGTAGAGGTGTCTTTTTCTATCAAATCCCATTTATTCACCAGGATTACAATCCCTTTCCTTTTTTCTTCCGCCATTCCGATGATCGTCATGTCCTGGGCTTCCAGTCCGCGTTCCGCGTCTATCATAACTACACAAACATCTGAATTTTCGAGGGCTTTGATGGACCTCATGACCGAATAAAATTCTATATCTTCTGTTACTTTTGGTTTTTTGCGCAAGCCTGCCGTGTCGGTCAAAATAAATTCTTTCCCAAAGGTATTGTACCTGGCATCTACGGCATCGCGCGTGGTACCTGCTATTTCGGTAACTATGCTTCTGTTTTTCCCCAATAATAGATTTACAAAGGAAGACTTTCCTGCGTTGGGTCTACCCAAAATAGCGATTCTTGGGATACCTGCATCCGGATCTTCAATGCCCGCATCCGGAAAGTGTTTCACTACTTCGTCCAACAGTTCACCTGTGCCGGCACCACTTTGTGAAGAAATCGGATAAACGTCTCCTACCCCCAGCGAATAAAATTCTCCGGCCATTTGTGCATGCGTAAAATTGTCTGCTTTGTTTAAAACCAGGAAAATAGGCTTTTTGGATTTCCTTAATTTGCCGGCAAATTCTTCATCCAGGTGATGCACTCCGACATGTGCGTCTACTACAAAAATAATTACCGACGCTTCATCCATGGCAAGCTCTACTTGCTCTTGTATTTGTTTTTCGAAAATGTCATCCGAACCTTGTACATACCCTCCGGTATCAATTACTGTAAAAAATTTGCCAATCCATTCTGCATGCCCATAATGTCGGTCTCTTGTTACACCACTTTCGTCGTCCATAATGGCATTGCGCTCTCCTACCAATCTATTGAAAAGAGTGGATTTGCCTACGTTAGGTCTTCCTACAATTGCTACTATATTTGCCATTTTTTTTAATAAGTGAAAAGTGAAAAGTTAAAGGTTCAAAGTAGAAAGCTCTTTCTTTCAACTTTACCCATTTAACTCTAAACGAATTATATGTTGTTGTATCCGAACCGATCCAGTTTTTTTTCTTTACTCCGCCAGTCGGGTTCTACTTTTACGAAGGTTTCCAGAAATACTTTTTTGCCAAAAAATAATTCCATGTCCAGACGAGCTTCGGTAGCCACTTTTTTCAGCAACATTCCTTTGGGACCAATGATAATACCTTTCTGGCTGTCGCGCTCTACATATATTTCTGCGCCGATGCGAATAATTTTATCTTCTTCTTTAAAAGAGGTTATCACAACTTCCGAACTGTATGGGATTTCCTTTTTGTAATTCAGAAATATTTTCTCACGGATGATTTCTGAAGCAAAAAAACGTTCTGATTTATCGGTAATATCTTCCTTATCATAGTAGGGAGGATGTACCGGAATAGTTTCCCTTATCAGGGAAAAGATTTTATCGGTGTTGAATTTTTCCTTGGCAGAAACAGGGATAACGTCTACTACATTGGGCAGTTTATCTTTCCAGTACAGAATTTTGCTGTCAATCTCTTCTTGCTTTGCCATATCTATCTTATTTATAATAAGATAAACGGGAATATGATCAATGCGCTTTAATTTTTTCAGCACATCGTCTTCGTCAAATTGCTCATAAATATCGGTGACAAATAAAATGATGTCGGCATCTTCCAGCGATACATTGACAAAACGCATCATCGATTTGTGGAGTTCGTATTTCGGTTCAATGATTCCGGGAGTATCGGAATAAACAATCTGAAAATCGTCCCCGTTTAAGATGCCCATAATCCGGTGGCGCGTGGTTTGGGCTTTGGAAGTGATGATGGAGAGTTTTTCGCCCACCATCGCATTCATCAGCGTAGATTTCCCAACGTTTGGCTTGCCAACAATGCTGACAAAACCTGCTTTGTGTGTATTACTTTCCGACATTCTTCTAAAAAGAATGACAAAGGTAGTTGTTTTTAGCCGAATAATCTATTACCTTTGCACCTCGATAGTTAAAGATGCTTAGAAACCGGGAATTATGGCCCGGAAATTGCACTTTAAAAGGTATATCGCGGGGTGGAGCAGTTGGTAGCTCGTTGGGCTCATAACCCAAAGGTCGTAGGTTCGAGTCCTGCCCCCGCTACTATAACGAAGTATAACTAGTTGATTGTTAACGAAATATACTTCGTTTTTTTATTTTGGTAACGGAAACAGTAACGGTTACCCTTTAGTTAGTGAACGTTTGTTTCAATTAGGGATTAGCAACGAAATACGCCTCTAAGTGGAAGATAGCCTTTGGATACCCCTTATTAAGGGCATTTAGAATATTAACATTGAGGAGTACTATCTATCCTAACCCATTATTAACCTAGCTTATACACTTAAATATGCCCTACTAATTATTAATGCTTTTGAATTTTTGAACCACTCCATTTCGCGCTTTGTGGGAATTCGTCTTTTTCTTTTATGGTAAGGTTAAGCAAATTCTCAATTATCATATTTATATCATTAGGTAAAGGAGCTCCTTTGGTAGGAACATAATTGTATAAAATATCAGCATGTTGAGGTAAATTATAGGTTTCATATTTTGTAGGAGTAGATACAATTGAGGCTTTATAATTTCCGCTTTTGCAAGATCTTATCTCCGAGGCAAGAATAAATGCTTTCCCATAGTATCCCCTGTTTTTACTAGGATTTTCTTGGCACTTACAGTGATACTTGATAAAATTTAATTTGGAATAATTTCTTCTAATAGTAGAAACTCCTGCCTCATTATTATTTTCAGTAGGAGTAGGGGCATAAAAATTTTTATGCAGCTCACCATTTTTCTTGATATTCATAGTGGAATAAATACAACGAACAATGCACTCATCATCATTAATTTCCGCTGGTAAACAACATTTGCAAGGAAATAAGCATTTAAGTAATAATTTTATTAAACGCATCTATAAGTTTATTTGAATTAAGAATTAAACTCAAATCTTCATCAAAATCTGCAATTTCACCTATTTTATAGTAGAAACTTGATTTTTTTTCTCCGAATTCTATGGAAATTGGATATGCCGGTCAAACTGACCACCCCGTGCCGGAGCAAACTGACCACCTATTTTGCTGGCGAAGAATATAAGTTCATGCACTGTTTTGGGTCGTTATCAAATATATAAATTTAGTTAATTAATCG
>DATHPH010000244.1:0-2936 GCA_035484095.1 Cytophagaceae bacterium
CCTCCAAAAATGCCTTCTAATTGTTTCCGAATAATGATACGATAAGAATTGCCGGATTGAAAACTTCCTTTGACAAAAAAACCGGATTCGTTTGTTTCTATTTTCACATTTAACGAAGGTTCAATCGTAATGAATGATTCAATATTCTGTTCGGCCAATTGCTGGTTTGTGGTTACTTTAATATATCCCATTTCCTCGTCATAAAGAGCCTCGGCTTGAAGCACCTGAAATTTCCCTTTTGAAGGAATGCTCATTTCGTATTTTATTTCTTCTTTAGAAATAAAATCACTTTCGATGCATTTGAGTCCGGGGGAAATTGAAATAAAAAGAGACTTGTCATCGAAAGTACTATTTTCTTCCTGTACTGCGACCATGATTTTGTCAGAAGCATCTGAAGCATTCAATTCATAGCGCATTTCCTTACCCTCAATTTTAATATGAAGCAGTTTTTTCAGGTCTACAGGATTTACTTTTGCATTCATCGTGAATTCCATCCGCAATTCGGTAATGCTTTTATTGTTTTCATTTTTAGCCCAAAAAAGGCCAACAGCGGTAAGATTAAGATAAGGTGTATGAAAATTCAATATTTTCTCCTCTGGTAAAGAGTATTTTTTAGAAGCATATTTAACAATTGCTTCTGTCCATTCGGCCTTATAATCTGTAGAAGGTAAAAACCCAATGTCCGGAGAAAAAACCAATTCATTTCTAGCTGTCCACTTGAATTTCCCCTTCACGTTAGGTGTAATGGAAAGGAATCCTTCATCGACCCATACATTGATAAAACTATCCGGCACAAGCTCCTGATTAAATTTAAATACCAGATTTTGTTGAAGTTCAATTTCATTTTCAAAATTTTTATCATCGAGTTTCAATCTATTTCCCGAACAAGAAAAAAACAGGCATGAAATAACAGTTATTAGCAGAAGGTTTTGTTTCATAAAAGACATAAAAACATTGGACAAGATTACTTAAAAGGTTTTATTTAAAAGGTTCTTGAATAGGAATATCTAAATTTAGAATATTTTTAGAAAAAGTACTATCTTTAGAATACTCAAAATGAATTTTAAACCTAAAACCTAAAAATCCGTACCCAAGATGATTTATTACAAATAAAAAATGTTAAAAATTAACTTTCCGTTTAAAATCAGTCTTTTCTACCTTATTATAGGTGTTGCTTGGATATTACTAAGTGATAAAGCGATTTTACTTTGTATCGATTCTGACTCTGCCATACAACTTACTAAATTTCAAAATTATAAAGGAGTCCTTTTTATAATGTTTACTTCTTTGCTTTTATTTTTTGTAAGCAACTATTATTATCGAAAGCAAGAAAGGCTTGTAAAACAAAGCGAACAAAATACCGAAAGATTAAATATCATGCTGGGAAGTATAACGGACGTTTTTTTTGCGGTAAATAAAGAGTGGGAAATTACGCATGTCAATGATGCCTGTTCTAAATTATTAAATACTGCTAAGAAAGACCTTATTGGAAACGACCTTTGGAATTTTTTTCCAAAAAACCTTAATTCCAAATCCTACCAACACTATAATGAAGCTATTTCCAATTCCTCTACGATCACGTTTGAGGATTATTTTAATCAAATCAATACCTGGTTTCAAATTACAGCTTATCCATTTCAAAATGGTCTTGCAGTATATTTCAGAGATATAACGCAACAAAAAGACTCACAAAAAGAGATTCTTTTAGGTAAAAGCAATCTCGATGCTCTTATCAACAATACCAAAGATCTGATATGGTCGATGGATAAAGAAATGAAAATTCTTTCTTTTAATAAACCATACGCCGACTCCGCTTTGTATTTTGGTGGTATTACCTTAAAAAAGGGAGATAGTGCCGTTTTCGATATTCCAGACAACCCACAGCTTCATAATGACTGGCTTGGATATTATAAACGAGCCTTACAGGGTGAACGATTTTCAATCGAATACTTTACCGAACACAAAGGACAGATCTATTATTCGGATACAAATTTCAATCCTATTTACGATGAGAACCATGAACTTATCGGAATAGGATGCTTCGCCCATGATATTACGGAAAGAAAAAAAAATGAAAGTGAAAAGGGAATACTCATTCAACGATTAATAAATCAAAACAAAGGACTGGAAGAGTTTTCTTTTATCACCTCACACAATCTTCGTTCACCTGTGGCAAGTATCCTTGGCCTTATCCAAATTTACAACAAAGAAAATCCTTCCGATGAGCTGAATAAAAAAATTATAACCAACCTTGAAATATCAGCCTTGAAATTGGATGAAATAATTGTTGACCTTACTCAAATACTGGATACGCGGCATAACATTAATGAAATAAAAGAAAATGTGAATCTGGAATCAATTTTAGAAACGGTAAAAAATATGCTTGCTCAGCAAATTGAAAAAAACAATGCTTCTATCCTTACTAATTTTTATGTCGAAGAAACAATAACAGTAAAAAGTTACATGAACAATATTTTCTTTAATCTAATATCTAATGCTATAAAATACAGAAAGGAAAAAGAGGAACCGGTTGTTAAAATAACCGCCGAAGTATCCGATGGCTTTCTTTATATAAAGTTTGAAGACAATGGCATCGGAATAGATCTGGAAAAGCATGAGAGTAAACTGTTTATGCCTTATAAACGTTTTCACGATCATGTGATGGGCAAGGGGATTGGACTGTATTTGGTAAAAAGTCAAGTAGAAGCCCTCAACGGAGCAATAAGGGCAAAAAGTACTCCCGATTTGGGAACCACTTTTTATGTTTCTCTTAAACTATAATTATTCCATTTTAACTTATAAAACCAATCGGATAATTGTATATTCTCTTTTTCAAAATTGTACTTTAGCCATATAAATTTCCACTTCAAATTTTATTGAATTCTATTCGTTTTACGTGTAATTAATATTAGTATCTTTACAAACATCATGTGGGA
>DATHPH010000245.1:0-8633 GCA_035484095.1 Cytophagaceae bacterium
AAATATCTATTTTACTTTCTAGTGCTTCCATTACTGTTTTATCATGTTTTTCCGAGGCTTCTTTCCAAAGCTTCATATCTTTTTTCTCTATAAATATGTATTGGGTACTAAATTCTTTTTTGTTATATGGAATGTAGTCAATAACAACACCTTGCATCTCTTGACCATTATAAGAGAATCTTATAAATTTGTTATGAAAAGGGAAAAAGCTTAGATGGTCCATAATATCAATAGAATCATTTTCTTGATATCGAAGATACATTTTTTTAAGGATCTTATTATACGTCTCATGATAATAATTCCTATATGTAAGTAACATTTTTAGAATAGTATCCCAGCTAACGAACAGAATTTTTCTCCAACGACATCTTATTAAAGGAATAATTTAAAACCTGTTATTCCTTCACCATTTCAAAAAAGGATGCCGAGACAAATAAGCATTGTAGTAACGGTTATCTTGTGTAACTTCTTCGCCAATCCAGTCAGGTAAAGTAAAAGTTTCGTCAGCGCTGGTTAATTCAATTTCGGCTAAAAGCAACCCTTCGTTTTCACCCTTAAATTCATCTACTTCCCATAGTTTTCCTTCAAAATAGATGTTGTATCTGTATTTTTCAAGATTGTTTTCGGTCATTATGTTGAGTATTTCCACCCCTTCTTTTTGAGGAATTTCGTACTCAAATTCCGGTCGTGAAAACCCGATTGTCCTTCCTTTTATGGTGAGAAACGCCGTCGTGTTTGTGACTCTTATACGGATCGTTTTTGAAACATCGCTGTACAAATATCCCTGACGATAAAAGTCAGGGATAGGTTTTGCGGCCTTTAGCCATATTTCTTTCTTGACAAGAAATTTCCGCTCGATTTCTTCCGGCATGTTATTTCGTTTCCGGAACGAGCGTAATGCTTCTTTTCATGCCGTGCTCTTCATAATCCACGATTAATTTTTCGGCTGAGAGCTCTTTGATGGTCTGAACTACGGTACGGTTATCGGTAAGGTAATTCAAGGTAATTTTGCTTCCATCTTCGCTTAAGCTCCATTTGCCTTGATCCGCAGCCCCACTTTCGTAGTAGCTAAAACTTCCGTCCGCTTTAAAATCTAAATTTATTCCGCCAACAGCATCGGCCGTTAATTTGGTTTCTCCCAACGTAAGTTCGGTAGCTTTCCAATTTTTCTCAAGTAGTTTTGATTTACTTCCCCCGCAAGAATATACTATTGCAGATACTAGTAGTAGTAGGAACAACGTGGTTTGTTTTTTCATTTTCATCTGAGTTAAATACATTCTAAACTATTAATTATCTGGTATAAAACCAATTTTCAAGATGAATAGTAGCTTTTGACGAATTTCGCTGTTTGCTGAATACAATTAAAATTGGGTACTAAATTAATTAAACAGAGCCACTTAATTTCAAATCTTGCGACAAAGGAATAAGCCCAGGTAAATCGTTTAGCAATCAAAAAAATACAAATTTAACACGGGGGAAGAACATGATTATAGTTTATTAAACACCTGGAGATGAAACGAATAAATACTTGTTTTCAGATGTTGTAAAAAAATGTAATAGGAATGTTTTGGTATAAACATTTGTTTACGCACCATTTTTTTATAATTTAAATTTAATGTCCGTACTAGTATAAGATACCTTGTACATTTTTACACCTTAAATTTTAATCAAAAAATGAGCAATCCGGAAAAAGAAAGAGTCAAAAAGACCATTGATAATACGGGCTGGAAAAAATGGGGTCCATATCTTACGGAACGTCAATGGGGTACTGTCCGGGAAGATTACAGCAAAGACGGATCCGCATGGGATTTTTTACCGCACGATCATGCCCGCAGCAAAAGCTACCGTTGGGGAGAAGAAGGTATCGCAGGGATCAGTGACAACAAACAGTTGTTATGCTTTGCTCTATCCCTTTGGAATGGGAAAGATCCGATCTTGAAAGAACGACTTTATGGATTGACAGGTGCAGAGTCCAATCACGGGGAAGATTGTAAGGAACATTATTATTACCTGGAAAATACCCCTACACATTCGTATATGAAGATGCTGTATAAATATCCGCAGCAAGAATTTCCCTATAAACAATTGATTGAAGTAAGTCAAAAGCGAGACAGATCAGAGCCGGAGTATGAATTGATGGATACGGGCATTTTTGACGAGAATAAATATTTTGATGTATATATAGAATATGCGAAAGCTGACGAAGACGATGTTTTGATAAAAATTACAGCTTTCAACAGAGGGCCCGAAACGGCTTTTATTAATCTATTGCCTACTGTATGGTTTCGCAATACCTGGGATTGGGGTTATAACGATTACAAACCACTTATTGACGAAGGAGGGAATCATCTTATAAGTATTTCACACGAACGTCTTGGCCATTATTATTTATATACAGAGGAAAATAATGGATTTCTTTTTTGCGACAATGAGACCAATCAAAAACGTTTGTATAATGTAGAAAACTCTTCCCGCTATTGTAAAGACGGTATTAATGATTTTATAATTCACGAAAATCATTCGGCTATCAATCCAAATCAATCCGGTACAAAAGCTTCTGTTAGTTATAAATGTCATGTGCCTGCTGATGGGAGTGTCACGGTGAAGCTTAGATTATGCAGCGGTATAAAGGAGTATCCTTTCGAAGATTTCGACCAGGTTTTTGCTACGCGTCTCCATGAGACGAATATCTTTTACGACGAAATTCAAACTGGTATAGAAGATCCTGATTTAAGAATGATTCAACGTCAGGCATTTTCAGGGATGCTTTGGACAAAACAATTTTACTATTATAATCTAAAGCAATGGCTGGATGGTGATCCCGGTCAAATTGCACCTCCTCCGGAGCGAAAAAACGGACGTAATGCACACTGGCGGCACATGAGTAATGAGAATATTATTTCCATGCCAGACAAATGGGAATATCCTTGGTATGCCGCCTGGGATCTTGCTTTTCATACACTTCCGCTGGCGCGTCTTGATGCAAGTTTTGCAAAACGACAGCTTGAAATCTTGTTACGCGAATATTATATGCATCCAAATGGACAAATACCTGCGTATGAATGGAACTTCGGTGACGTGAATCCTCCTGTGCACGCATGGGCAACCTTAAAGGTGTACGATATCGACAAACAGGCAAACAATGGCGTCGGAGATATTGAATTTTTGGAAAAAATATTTCACAAATTACTCCTGAATTTTACTTGGTGGGTAAATCAGAAAGATTCAGGCGGAAATAATATTTTTGAAGGAGGATTTCTCGGGCTGGACAATATCGGCGTATTTGACCGCAGCAGTCCTTTGCCTACGGGCGGAAGTATTGAGCAGGCAGATGGTACGAGCTGGATGGCAATGTTCTCGCTAAATATGTTAAAGATAGCGTTGGAGATTTCTGAAACCAGACCGGTATACCAGGATATGGCTTCTAAATTTTTTGAGCATTTTCTGCACATAGCGGGTGCTTTGGCAAATATTGGGAAAGAAGGTGTGAATCTATGGGACGACGAAGATTCCTTTTTCTATGATGTATTGTACACACCGGATGGTCATTCGATTCCGCTTAAAGTGCGTTCTATGGTGGGCCTGATTCCATTGTATGCAGTAGAAGTATTAGAACCACATTATCTGGAACGTCTTCCTCTGTTCAAAAAAAGGGTGGAATGGGTATTGGCGAATCGCCCCGACCTTGCATCTCTTATTTCTCGATGGAATGAACAAGGGAAGGGGGAAACAAGATTGCTTTCTTTATTGCGCGGACATCGCATGAAAAAACTTTTTAAACGGATGTTGAACGAATCTGAATTTTTATCCGATTATGGTATTCGGGCACTGTCTAAAGAACACAAAGATCATCCTTATGAATTTTGGGTGGGGGACGAAGTCTTCAGAGTGAATTACAACCCCGGTGAATCCGATTCAGGATTGTTTGGTGGTAATTCCAATTGGAGAGGTCCAATCTGGTTCCCTGTAAATTTCCTGATCATCGACGCAATGATGAAGTTTCATGATTATTATGGAGATGATTTTAAAATAGAATACCCAACCTCCTCTGGGAAGATGGTTACCATAAAAGATGCTGCCCGGGAAATTGCAAAACGTATGATGGGTATCTTTCGTCGCAATGAGCAAGGGGTACGACCTGTTCATGGAAACTACGAGAAACTTCAGAAAGATGAACATTTCAAAGATCTTATTCTGTTTTACGAATACTTTCACGGTGACAACGGATCGGGTATTGGTGCTTCCCACCAGACAGGCTGGACAGGTCTCATTGCCGAACTGATTACCGATTTTAAGTAATAGAATACTATCCCAATGATTTAGTATATAAAAAATCATGCTCTCATACTCTGAAAGGCCTTGAAGGCATGTCCGTTTTATCTTTAATTTTATAAAGGTTTAAAATAAATCAGCCGTGAAATCGTAGGATTAAAATTGCTTATAACAGTACGGCAACGTTCCCCCTTTTTTATCATAGAGATCTTGACGTTTATTGCCTTGGTCTGTGGTCGCATTAAAAGAATTAGCAGGTGAGAATCATGAATGGGCTAAAGGGAATGAAATTTTTAAAAATTCGTTCTTGGCAATGGAAAATTATTCCAAAAAACTAAGAAGTCTATTTTTTATTTTATTGAATGAAACGAATGCGGATAAAATAACATTCCGGTAAAATTCAATTTGTACCTTTGGCAAAGGGTAAGGTTTTAAGGAAGCCTGCACTTGTTTCGTTAGGAAAGTAGTTTTATAAATAATGTATACGATGTTTCCGTTGGTATGTATAAATTTTAGATACAAAAATTAAATGATAAAAAGAACATTGTTAGACGATCAAAATAATACACCGGCAATATGGATAGATCTTTGTAATCCTACTGCGGAAGAATTGTCTACTGTCTCCAAAGAATATCACTTACATGAAAATACGGTTATCGATTGTTTAGATCCCGGACATCTTCCCAAATATGAAAATATACAAGAGTGTCATTTTTTAATCATACGGAGCTATTTTCCTTCTTCTTCGGAGAATCCACATACAATTCAGGACCTCACTTCAAAAATTGCGATTTTTTATTCCCATCATTTTCTAATCACAATTCACCGAAGAGAAAACGATTTTCTAAATACGGTGCAGGAAAAATTTTGCGATCCTCAACTGTCTTTAAGCATTAAAGACCTGGTTATAAAAATTGTCTGGTCTTCTCTGCACAGTTTTGACCGACCTGCGATACAACTTTCAGGAGAAACGGATGATTATGAAGAAAAAATATTTTTAAAAAATGTAATTCCTCAATTTCAGAAAAAACTATATTACTTAAAACACAAAGCGAATGTAAGCAAAAAAGTCTTGTTGCTTACTTCGGAAGTCATTAGTCATATTCACAACAATGTCAATAACCCTTCTTCTCAGGACCTAAAAGATTTACATTTAAAATTAATTACTATTTATGATCAGATTCAGGAAGACGTTAATAATCTCCTTAATGTATACATTTCATTGTCTGCTCAAAAAACAAATGAAATAGTAAAAGTGTTGACCATTTTGTCTGTCTTTTTTATGCCGTTGACATTTATTGCCGGCATCTATGGGATGAACTTTGCCTATATGCCGGAGTTAAATAATAAATTTGGATATCCGATTGTACTTATTTTGATGGGAATTGTATCCATGGGAATTTTTGTCTGGGTTAAACAAAAAAAATGGCTGTGACGGTTGTATAGAAAATTTTGCAGCATCGCATAATAAATGCCGCAGTCCGTTGTCCTGATTTTTAGGTGGTTTTATTTCCAAAGGAAACGACTAATTTCTTTTATAGAAGCTTTGAAAAATCTTTTGTCTGCAAAAAAAAGACTTATTATTTTCAGGTCATCTGCCAGTGTACTTTCTTCGTCCAAAAATTTTAAAATAATAGAGGGCCGAAGGGTCGTAAACATTTTTTCAAAAATTTCTTTGGTCGCGTTGTTATCTTTCTCCAGAATACTTAATAAAATATTGTCGTACAACCTATATTTGGCGGGGGATTCCAATGAAGAGGGCTTAACGATTCCATAGTTATCCAAATCGGAAACGATTTGTTTTATTCTTTTATACGTACGGGTGAAGGCAAAACCGGAAGACGGTTTTACAAAACCACCATACGTCCCTATTCGAACAATTTTACCATCCATTTTGGGTTGGTAGGAATAAGTACTCATGGGTACAATGCCAAATTCCTCGTGCTTAACGGCATATTTTTTAATGCCCAACTTTTCAGTTATGTAACGATGAAGCTCTCTTACATATTCCTCTTTCTGTAACAAATTTTGTGAAAAAAGTGTGTATTCCACCAATGCTTCACGTTTAGAAAAAGGAAGTATATAACCGAAACGTGCTTCTTGATGTTGTTCAATCGTAAAGTCCATAAAGGTGGCGCACGAAGGATCAAAAAAGTCCTCTTCTGTTTCCAAAAAGAATCCCTTAAAATGCTGAAGCAAATGATAACACTCATTTTTAGGATATTTAAACGTAAGAAGAGAAGGATGTAAACTATTGAAGATAATTTCTGCAAAGTATTTTTCTCCGTTTACTACAATATATCCCTCTGGGGAAACTTCTGTGATTTCACCTTGAAGATGCTCGAAATTTTCATAGGCAGTAAGTTTTTCCTGCGCATATCGATAAAAGTCGATTCCTCTTATATACTTATATTCATAGGGGCTTACCGCATATTTCCCGTCCGACTTGTCTCCGGCGAAACGAATTTTTTCCCATTTTTTAAAAACGATGGAATTAAATTCAAAAGTATCGTCGCTCCAAAAACACCAGGTGCGGTCGTTGCTGTTTTTACTTTCTTTGTCTACAAGGAGTACCTTTTTATTTTTTAAAGACGTTTTACCCATTTCCAGTGCCAACAGTAACCCTGCCAATCCGGTACCAGCGATGATGTAATCGTATTTTTTCATAGAATATTATTTAGTACTTAAACAAGAGCTTCGTATAATACTTCCAATGTGTGTTTCGCCTCTCTCTGCGTTCCGTCGTGAATCTGATGTCTGCAGCTGGTACCAGGTGCAGCAATGATTGCATCAGCAGAAGCATTTCGGATAGCAGGGAACAACACAAGCTCTCCTACGTTCATAGAAACATCGTAGTGCTCTTTTTCATAGCCGAAAGAACCGGCCATACCACAACAGCCAGACGGTATTATTTCTACTTGATAATTCACCGGAAATGAAAGTATTTTTTTGGAAAACTCTACTGACGATAATGCTTTCTGATGGCAATGCCCATGAAGCTTTACGGTTTTTGTTTCTTTTGTAAAGAGATTTTTGTCAATCCTCTCCGCCTCACGGGCGATGAACTCGTCTATAAGGAAGCAATTTTTAGCCAGAGCGTTTGCGTCTTGTTTTTCGCTTTTGTCTACGAGCAATGGATATTCGTCCCGAAAACTTAAAATGGCCGATGGTTCAATGCCCAGCAAAGGTTCTTGAGCCGTTACAATTCCTTTCAGCATCCTAACATTTGTCTTCGCGACTTTCTTAGCTTCCTCCAGCAACCCTTTTGATAAGAATGTTCTACCACTTTCTATATGTTCCGGCAAGGTTACCCGATAGCCAAGTTTCGTCAGAAGTTTGATCGCTTTGATGCCTACTTCTGTGTCATTGAAATTGGTATACTCATCGCAGAATAAATGGACGCTTCCCTTTTCACTTCCGTTCTTAGGTTGCAAAGCCGACAGATTGTGCTCTGCCCATTTTCGCAACGTAGTTTTATAGACTAAAGGAAAATTTCTCTTTGGTGCTATTCCCATTATATTTTTTGCCAGACTACTCGTAAGACTATTACTCATCAAAAAATTGTAAATGCCTGGAGCAACGGAAGCCAGCTTCATGTTCAATTCAAAATTGCCAATCATACGGGTTCGGAACGGAACGCCATTTGATTTATAATACTGATGTAGAAACTCGGCTTTCATCATTGCTACGTCAACATTAGAAGGACATTCGGATTTGCAGCCTTTGCAGGACAAACAAAGATCGTATACTTCTTTTATTTCCTGGTGGTCAAATTTATTTGGTTTTGTAGAGCGAGTGAGAAACTCACGTAAGATATTGGCACGGGCACGGGTAGTTTCCTTTTCGCTTTTCGTTGCCATGTAACTTGGACACATCGTACCTCCTATAATAGCCGATTTGCGGCAATCTCCGGAACCGTTGCACTTTTCGGCCATTCTCAAAATGCCACCCGTTGCTCCAAAATCAAATACCGTTTCAAACTCATTTGTCTTCTGATTTTTTTCGTACCGCAGCGACTCATTCATTTTGGGTGTATGAACAATCTTATTTGGATTAAAAATATCATTCGGATCCCACATTTTTTTCAGATCACAAATCAACTGATAATTTTTCTCCCCAATCATTTTGCGGATAAATTCACCCCGTACACGTCCATCGCCGTGTTCACCACTCAGGGAACCCCGGAATTTTTTTACGAGCGTGGCAACTTCGTCCGTGATGGTATGAAACATTTCCCTGTCCTTGTCTATTTTTAAATCAAGGATCGGGCGAAGGTGCAATTCTCCATCTCCGATGTGTGCATAGAAGACACTCGTTTGGTGGTACTTTTTTAGAATATTCTGAAATTCAACCACAAATTG
>DATHPH010000246.1:0-1991 GCA_035484095.1 Cytophagaceae bacterium
CTTTAGGAAACAAAGCCAGAACAGGAGACAAAATAGGATACTCCTGTTTAAACCATGCCGCATAATAATTAAACAAAGCACTGCCAAACATGAACTCCGGACTTAGCTCGTTGTTCTCGTTTAGTTTTTTAAAATACCCAAAAGCTTTGCGCGTATTATTGATCGATCGCAACTCCTGGCTATTTTCGGCATAATGTCTCGCAATAAGACCATGTGAGGCGCAAAGAAAGAAGGTGGCTTCAAGATCATTTTCATTTTTATTGTACATTTTTTCTGCTTTCTTTATAGAAAGCTCCATATACTTATCAAAATCAGGTTCATATTGTTTGAGTCGTGGATCTTTGTCTGCGAAAGGCATCATTTTCCACCAATTGCTTAATCCAATCAAATAATAAGGCAAAGGGTGTTCCGGATAATGGTGGAGAATTTCCTGAAATTTAGCTTCCGCGAGGTCAAACTTGAAGTTGTACATATTGTTCAAAGCTTCTGTTGCTTCAATCTGAAGTGTTTCGTTTTGCAAAAGTTTATTTACCGACGTTGTATCTGCTTTTTGAGCAAACAACAGTTGGAAAGATAAAAATAGAGCCGATAGAGAAAATAATTTCTTCATTTCTAAGCGTGTCCTCAGATAAACGAATATAAAAGATATTTAGTTTTCTATTAGCAAGATAATTTATTTTTACGATATTGTTACTTAAGACCTTTAGATAAGTATGTTTCCGTTTAAAGAAACCGTTGTCTTTTACGACTAATTTATCTTTCAAAAAAGTCTTGTCGATCGAATGGAATTATTGAAAAAAATGTGCCAGATACATGCTCCTTCAGGCAATGAAGTGCAGATGAAAGAGTTTATTTTGGATTATGTAAAAAAGAATTCTAAAAACTGGAAGGTAAAACCAAAATTAATTCATGGAGAGGATTTTCAGGACTGCCTGATGCTGGTATTCGGAAAACCAAGAACAGCCATCTTTGCACATATAGATTCTATTGGTTTCATGGTTCGGTACGATAATAAACTGGAAGCTATCGGAGGGCCACAGTTGAAAACTTCTTACCAGTTGGTAGGAAAGGATTCAAAAGGTGAAATTGAAACCAAAATAGTATTCGATTCAAAGTCTGATTATATCGTTTGTGATTTCCCAAGGGAAATAGACCGTGGTACCGAATTGTTATTCAAATGTAATTTTCGCGAAACCAAAGATTCCGTCCAATCTTGTTACCTCGACAACAGACTTGGTGTTTGGAATGCTCTTAGAGTAGCTGAAACACTTGAAAATGGAGTGATTTGTTTTTCATGTTGGGAAGAACATGGCGGTGGATCGGTAAGTTATCTGACAAAGTATATTTATGAAAAACTAAAAGTCAGACAAGCCCTTATTTCAGATATTACTTGGATAACTGAAGGCGTGCAACATGGCAAAGGAGTGGTAATCTCCATGCGTGACCGAAGCATCCCTCGCAGAAGTTTCGTCAATAAAATAATTGATCTCGCAAAAAAATCAAAAGAACCATTTCAGTTGGAAATAGAAGGTTCGGGAGGAAGTGATGGCAAAGAAATCCAAGCTTCTCCTTATCCGATCGATTGGATATTTATAGGTGCCCCGGAATCAGAGGTGCACAGCCCGGATGAACTGGTTTACAAAAGCGATATTATAAGCATGGTAAAACTTTATCAGTTCCTAATGAAAAAACTTTAGTGTTAGTTCTGTGATATTTGGCTTAATTTCATAAGACAGCAAATCATTATTTGCAGTTTTCACAATACGTTTTTTTCAAATATTCGCTGTCTAAAAGTTGGAAACTAATCCCTCCTTTCCCAAACGGTTTAAAAATGGCACAAAATCGCTCCCGATTTAAATTGATGGCGTTTAGCATAATGGCTCTGTATGATTTCGTTGCTGTAACTTTTGGTTGTGCAATGGTAAGATTGATATAGTAAAACAAAAGATCTTCCTCTACGTCAATTTTGATGGCATATTTTGCCAAAAGCT
>DATHPH010000247.1:0-3311 GCA_035484095.1 Cytophagaceae bacterium
TCTTATGCACGAGCGATGGTTAGCAGTAGCACATTTAGATGCAGGTAATAATGAAGGACGAATTTATATGGCAGCTCCGTTAAATCCGAAAGATATTTTACACTTATCGTATACCAAGGAAGTAATGCACTGGGATACTCAAAAAGGATTACTTGTAGCACAATCGGAAAAGCGAATTGGAGAAATCACGGTGGAGCGGACACCACTTGAGAAAATACCAGAAGAAGACCGAATTAAAATAATGTGTGAGGTTGTAAAGAAAGAAGGATTGTTGTTATTGAGTTGGTCGGAAGAGAACATCCAATGGCAAGCACGTATTATGAATCTCAAAAGCTGGAGACCAACGGAAAATTGGCCCGATCTATCGTCGGAATATTTGACGAATCACACCGAAGAATGGCTTGCTCCTTATCTTTCCGGTATTCGTAAAAGAGAAGATTTTCAAAAGCTGGATATGACTTCTATTTTACAAAGTATATTGCCTTGGTCGATGAGTCAACAAATGGAAATGCTTGTACCGGAAAAAATAAAAGTGCCCAGTGGTTCTGTGTTACCATTGAAATATTTTTCAGACGGAAATATACCTGTGTTGGCTGTTCGGTTGCAAGAGATGTTTGGGTTGCTCGACACTCCTGTCATCAATGAGGGCAGAACAAAAGTAATGCTGCATCTGCTTTCTCCAGGATATAAACCTGTACAGGTAACACAAGATTTAAAAAGTTTTTGGAAGAACACCTATCCTGAAGTACGAAAGGAGCTTCGCATGCGTTACCCTCGTCATTATTGGCCGGAAGATCCCTGGACAGCAGAGGCTGTGAGAGGAGCTAAAAAAAGGCAGTCATGATGTAAAATAAAAATTTAGCATTTTACTTCGTATAAATCATGAGCCTGTTTTTTCGGCAACTAACACTTTTAAAATTTCTATTGGTTCCTCCTTCGACAATTTTTCCAACAAGGCAGGTAATTTTTTTTGTAATTGCTTTTTCCAACCCATACCCATTATCAAACTCACGATGACAAGTTTGAATCCTTTATAACCGGAATGTTCCATTTTGAGAATTGTTCCTCCACAAGTAGGAGTAAGGGTAAAACGTAAAACAGTATCGAGTTCGGTAAAAATCCCTTTCGCTGCTTTGTCAGCTGCTTCCGAATGAATTCCGGCACAAGCCAGTGTTTTTTCGCCACTTGCTTTGCCCCTATAGGTATAGGCAATGGATTTCAAAGGATCCAATTCAGTAATTGTGCAATAGGTAATTCCGTCCCATCCTTTCTGAGGAGCCATTCGGAAAGTAAAGGCATTGCCCAGTGCTGGTTTCATGTCATTTTCCATAAACCATTTTCCCAGTAGCCTGCAATCGGTCAGTGTCGCCCATACTTGTTCGGGTTTGTAAGATAGATGGCTTGTAATCCGTATCGTTCTTTCCATGTTGGTTGTCTTGTTGAATTAAGATTAGTTCTTTATAGAACCACGACAGAAGAAAAACCAAGTTTAATATTAATGCACCAACAAACCTTGGGCCTTAAGATAATTCAGCTCGCTTAATTTAGCATTATAAGCTGCCTGGGACAAACGATATTGAGAATCTTCATAACTTTGCTGGACAGTGCGGTATTCTATATAATTTGAAATTCCTTGTTTAAATCGCTGTGAGGCAATGGTAAGGTTTTGATTGGCCAATTCCACACTCTTTTTTTCAATGTCTATGATGGTCAAATTATTTTGAAAGTTTAAATAGGCTTTGTACAAATTTGCTTTTTCTAATAATTTAGAAGCTTCTAAACGTATCCTATCCGAATCGATGAGCATTTTTTGGTTTTTAATAGCAGTATTGGTAGTAAGGTTGTTTAGTATGGTCCAGGAAAAAATTAATCCTGCATTGTAACCATAGTTTTGGTTGAGTCGTGAAAACCCGACATCGTTGGCTACCCTCTGGTAAGTCCAGTTTCCTGTAATTCCTATTTTAGGATACATATTTCCTTTATATTCCTTTAGTCCTAACTCATCTATTTCAATGGTTTTTCTATTAATCCGAATAGAATTGTTAAATAAATCAGTATTTCCTAATGCATTTTCGTATTCTGGTTTGGTCAATACCTGAATAGTATCGGGAACGTTAAATTGCATATCCGGTGAACGTTTTAAAACATTATTTAAATTAATGCGTTGTTCATTTAATAGATTTTGTTGTTGGATGATTTGCACCTGAATATTATTGTAATCTATTTGAGTTTGTAATACTTCTACATTTGACCCGGCACCGGCTTTATGTTTCTCATCCGCCAATTTTTTTTGGTCCTCGCCTAAAGCCAACGATAACCTCAACGATTTAATGTACTGTTGTATACTAATCATCTGGTAGTACGCAGTTAGAGCAGTGAGCAGCGTATTTTCGACGGTTAATCTATAGTTAAGATTGCTTAATTCCTCATTTCTGTTTAGCTTCTTTTTAGTTGCAAACATTTTTAAACCATCAAAAAAATACCATGTACCAATTATAGAAGGAGCATAACTGGTAGAAGTAAGTCGTTGATCGGTAATATTAGCAGCAGGGTTAGAATATTTTAAAGTACTCACGGTTTGTCCAACTCCCAGAGGAGAGTTTGGGCTACCTGCAGCAACTGAGATTTGAGGTAACATTCCGGTTGAGCCTCCGGATACCGTTCCTCCGGTAGACTGCCCACCTCCTACAAGCCCGATGTTGTTGTTGTTCTTCGCTACCTGAATATTGTTTTTGGCAATGCTAATGTCAAAATTATTTTCAATTGCTATTTTAATGACATCCTCTAGTAACAATAAATCCTGACTTTTTGCTGCTGTAGTGTATAAACTTATGACCAATAGGGCAAATACATAACGTCTATTTGTATGGAGTAATTTTTTTAGTATGTGTTTCATGTGTGTTTATTCTTTCAAGTCTTTTTGTAATTCGAAATCAATTGAACAGTAAGTTTTTGTATTTATTTCACCTCTGTTAGTCTATATGTACTTTCTTTTTCTTTGAGGATATGTAAGAATACATCGCCGGAATAACGAACAACGTAAGAATAAGAGAGAATAAGATTCCTCCTACTACTACAATTCCCATAGGCATCCTGCTTTTTGCGCCGGCTCCCAATGCCAGAGCAATTGGCATTGCCCCAAGTGCGGTAGCAATGCTGGTCATTAAGATCGGTCTTAGCCGCGCTACAGAAGCGTGTAAAACAGCTTCCTTAAATTCCATTCCATCCTCTCTGAGCTGGTTCGCAAATTCAACAATTAAAATTCCATTTTTCGTTACCAATCCAATCAACATAATAATACCTATCTGACT
>DATHPH010000248.1:0-2999 GCA_035484095.1 Cytophagaceae bacterium
ATCCTTACATTAATGGAAGTGGATTTTATGGAACTGCCGGTACAGTTTCTCAATAAATTATTGCTTCTTTTTTTGTTGCTTCTTTTTTTTCAATGTGACGGTTTGGAAAAAGAAAGGATGACGAACTATACCAGGGCGGACAGTGCTCAGGTACATACACGATTGGGGGTAACGTATG
Source organism: Cytophagaceae bacterium (assembly GCA_035484095.1). Lineage (GTDB taxonomy): Bacteria > Bacteroidota > Bacteroidia > Cytophagales > Cytophagaceae > JANYCO01. The sequence goes on from DATHPH010000248.1 coordinate 179, forward strand.
TAAATGGAACCGAATATACAGGGGTTTTGTACTCCCTTTTCCCTGGTACGAAGGATACGGCATTTCTTTCTTCCTATACTAATGGACAAAAAGAGGGCGAATGGAAACAATTTTATCCTCATCATCAACCAAAAGAAATAAGGCATTTTCATCATGGACAAAAAGTTGATTCCTGCCTTTTATGGTGGGAAAACGGAGCAAGACGGTCTGCTTTTTATTTTGTAAACGATGAATACGAAGGAACCTTTCGGGAGTGGTCTCCCCAAGGAATGCTTTTAAAGGAGATGCATTACCATGCAGGTCATGAGGAAGGTTCACAAAAAGTGTGGTACGAAAATGGAAAAATAAAATCCAACTACGTCATTCTAAAAGGAAGGCGTTATGGATTGTTGGGAACAAAAAACTGCGTCAATGTTTCGGATAGCCTTTTTAAAAAGTAGAAAAATCTGTTGGGTTCTGTTTCTTTTTCTATTGTCATGCGACATTGAAAATGTTCGTTTGCCTTATTACAATGCACCCGATTGTAGTCCAATATTTAATGTTTCAAAGGAGGAAGTAAAAGAAAAAATTACCCATACAATTTCGGATTTTTCTTTTTTGGATCAGCATGGAAATTTTGTTACTCAAAAAAATATAGAACATAAAATTCATGTGGCCAATTTTTTCTTTACAGGCTGTGGAAGTATTTGTCCACGTATGATGAACAATATGAAAGAAATTTATAACGAGTTTAAGGAAGATACCAATGTGGTGTTGTTATCCTACAGCGTAACCCCATGGCAGGATAACGTACAACATTTGAATAAATATGCAAAAGATCATAACATAGATTCTGGTAATTGGCATTTATTGACCGGGAATAAAAGTTCTATTTACAAACTCGCCAGGCAGTCTTATTTTGCAGAAGAAGAAATAGGATATACCAGGGACAGCTCCAATTTTTTACATACTGAACATTTTATATTGGTAGATAAAAATAAACGTATTCGGGGAGTGTATAACGGAACTCTGAAAATGGATATGCAACAGTTGATTGACGATATTAGAGTGTTGAAAAAGGAATAGATATTTGTCTGACCCAAGAAAAGCCAAGAATTTTATGGTATAATTTGCGCTTTAGGATTTTTTGTTTAGTTTTGAGGTGTAATAAGACTATTGATAATTTTTTAATATTGCTGCGATGGCATTCGAGGTTAAATCAATGGAGGTAATTAAACGCGAAATTGATTGGTTAAAAGCTTTAATAAATCTGAGAGTTTCAGGTATTGGACAGGAAAACTATATGTTGCCTGATGAGATCAAGGAACCACCAGTCCTATATGAAGCTACCAACTATTCTGATTTTGTAAATAATAAAAATACAGAAGACCGTCTGGCCATTCTATTGGCTATTTGCAGAGCGGAAAGAAATGAAGTATTTTTCCCATTTCTGGTAAATTTTCGAAATTTAGAATTTCAATCCAGGTATGGAGGGGTGGTGGATAGAGATTTGAACCGGTTTTATCCCACCTTGTCTACTTTGTTCTTTCTCCTTTCGGGGGATGATCTGGAAAGGTGGAATGAATATTTTTTAAAATTCAGTCACAAAAATAGCTTATTTACTCAAAATATATTGCTGCTTGAAAAGTTTGCTAAAAATGCGGACAGTCATGACAACGATATTGCCAATTATACATTAAGACTTTCCGATTCTTATTTGAGGTATTTTATGGGAGGTGATCAACCCAGACTGGATGAAGGCTCTGGTTTTCCTGCGTTCCTGATCGAAACCAACCTTTCTTTTGACGATGTAGTGCATGCTCCTAGAGTAAAAGAGAGTTTAACAGATATTGTCAAATACCTCCGGAATAAGAAGAAGCTATTTGCTATGGAAGGAGTGAAAGAAAAAGTGAAGGAAAGTTATGTAGTCGTATTTTCAGGGTTGCCCGGAACGGGAAAAACGCTTACAGCAAAAACAATAGGAAAGGAATTAGGATTGCCTATTTATTGCGTCAATCTATCGCGATTGGTTTCAAAATATATTGGTGAAACGGAGAAGAATCTTGAAATACTATTTGATCGCTTTGATAGTCAGGAATGCATTTTATTTTTTGATGAAGCTGATGCCATCTTTGGAAAACGAACGGAGGTAAAAGATTCTAAAGACCGTTATGCCAATCAACAGATCAATTATCTTTTGCAAAAAATCGAAACGTTTAAAGGATTGGTCATTCTGGCTACAAATGTTTTTGATATAGAAGGGTTATTCGATAAAGCATTTCAAAGAAGAATTCGAAGGCATATTCATTTTGTTCATCCAGATAAAGAAGAACGTTTTCTTCTATGGAAAAAATCGTTGCCATCTTCTTTTTTATTTGAGAATAATCTGGAAGAGGAGTTGGCCTTGTATTATCAACTCACCGGAGCGAGTATTAGCAATATTGTTTCAGACGTTTTGGTAGAAGCCGTTCATCAGGATCTAACTAAAATTTCCTTCGAACTTATAAAACCCTTTATTAAAATGGACTATAGCCGCCGCAATATGCCTTACCGAAGGGCAACGGATGAAGATGTGATCAAAAACCCATCGTTAAGATACGGCAATATTGTCTCAATTGATTTGAACAAGTACGAAGGGGTAGGGGATAAACAAAAGGAATTTTTCAATAGGAATAAAAGATAAGGGATGGATTTCTATTTCACATTTACGAATCCTAAAACCAATCAGAAAAAGTACGCCATCATCTGCAAACAGGATATTGTTTCCATCGAAACGGAATTTTCAAAGAAGTATGGAGGAACAGATAATATACCTATGGTGGAAATAAAAATGAGACAAGGC
>DATHPH010000249.1:0-3032 GCA_035484095.1 Cytophagaceae bacterium
TTTATGATTTTATGAAATCAAAAGGAAAAATAGGAGGGCAAAGTAAATTTCCAAGAGTGATGAAAAAAGCTGTTTTTGAACAATGGGAATCTTTTTTAATTGAAAACAATTATATTATTACCAGTAAAAGAAATAATAAACTAAGATGATTAAAGTCCTTGCAGAAGGTATTGTATGGGGACTCATCCTCAGTTTTATGATCGGCCCTGTTTTCTTTGGACTCATTCATACAAGTATTCATAAAGGTTTTCGGAAAGCTTTGGTATATGCTTTTGGAGTTGCTTCCAGTGATACTTTTTTTATCCTGATCACCTATTTCGGGATTGCTGGTTTTTTGGAAGATACCCAATTCAGAAAAATAATGCTGGCTACTGGAGGAGTAATCATGTTGGCTTTTGGAATTTATTATATGATTAAGAAAGTTCCGGATAGCCTACCGGTCGAGAACGAAAAAAAGCAGATAAGGAAAACAAATATGTGGCTTAAAGGTTTTATACTAAACGCTATTAATCCCTCCGTATTTATTTTTTGGATTGGAATGGTAAGTATTACAAGTGTCAATTACCAACACAGCAGACTCCTTATATTTCTGTTTTTTACCTCTACCATCCTTACCGTATTTGGTACGGATGCACTGAAAGCTTTTATTGCAGATAAAATTAAAATATATTTTACCAATCGTTTGTTAAACAAAATGAATAAAGTGTTAGGATTGGTAATCCTTCTGGCGGGTCTTCGTCTTATTTATGATTATTTTGAAATGAGTTGATTTAGGATTAAAAAAAACATGTTGGAATATTTCATCTTAAATGAAGGCGGTAAGTTCTATAAAGTGCCTTTGTATATTCTGATACCTGAATCTTAATCTTAATCGTATTCTTCTTCTGATAGTTGTTGAAGAGCATTTTGAAGTTCGTTGTAGGTTTTTGTGTTCCTGAGTGTAAGGGCTAATGCCATTCCCTTTTTATAAATAGACCTGGACGCTTCTTTGTCCGATTTTTCATAGAATTTCCCGGCGTGATAATAGGTTGCCAGGTATTCCGGATGTTCTTGTAATAACAACTCAAAATAGAAATGAGCTTTTTCAGGATTTGTTTTTTCATACTCAAGGGCAAGGGCATAAAGTGTAAAACGATCCGAGGGATCTTCCTTAAGAAATTCAAGTAATTGTTCTATTTTTGTGTTGTGCATTATTTTATGAGAATATTCTTTGTTTTTCTACAACTTCAAGTCAAATTTACGTTTAATTAAAGAATTTCTTTTAGTAAACTATTCTTAGTTTTAACAGATAGTTTTACTATTTTAGATATTGAAACGATTTTAGAAAAGATTACTAATTTTCCAGATTTATGAAAATACTAGTTTGTATAACAAACGTACCCGACACGACCTCAAAAATTTCCTTTACGGATAATAATACAAAATTTAATGCTGCAGGAGTCCAGTTTATTATTGGTCCATACGATGAATATGCACTTTCGAGAGCTATAGAATTAAAGGAAACTTTAGGTGGTACGGTTACAATTTTAAATGTTGGAGAAGCAGATTCAGAGCCAATTATTAGAAAAGCATTGGCAATAGGTGCGGATGATGCGATCCGGATAAATGCATTTCCGAAAGATGCACAGTTTGTGGCTGCCCAGATTGCAAGTGTAGCACAAACAGGCAAGTACGACCTTATCTTAATGGGAAGAGAGTCGATTGATTTTAACGGAGGTCTTGTACACGGATTGGTAGCCGAAGCGTTAGGTATTCCATCTGTATCTCCTGTTATGAAGCTTGACATAGAAGGGAATTTGGCAAAAATGACAAGAGAAATAGAAGGTGGTAAAGAGTATGTAGAGGTTAATCTTCCTTTGGTAGCTGGTTGTCAGGAGCCTATTGCAGAATGGAAAATTCCTAACATGAGAGGTATTATGTCTGCTCGTACCAAACCATTAAACGTAGTGGAAGCGGTTGCCTCTTCCAGTGGAGTCACGATGCTTACCTACGAACTTCCACCTGCCAAAGGAGCTTGCAAAATGGTAGATGCTTCTGCTCCTGAAAAATTATTTGAACTTTTGAAAAACGAGGCAAAAGTACTTTAATGAATAGAATTGTTGAGTGGAGAAGGTATGAAATCTAGCTCGATCAAGTAAATAATTGTGAATCCATAATCTTATTATAAAATTTATAAAAATGTCAATATTAGTATTCGTAGAAGGTGCAGAAGGGGAAGTTAAAAAATCTTCTTTTGAGGCTGTTTCGTATGCAGCTGAGTTAGCCAGAAAAATGGGCTCGTCTGCAACCGCTGTTGCTATTGGTATCTTTTCCTCCTCTGTGCTAGAAAGTATTGGTAAGTATGGAGTTGCAAAAGTAATTCACATTGCGGATGATAAACTGGCACAAGTAAATAGTATGGCATTTGCTTCTGCCCTTGCAGAAGTTGCAAGAAAAGAACAAGCTACTATTGTAGTGCTTCCAAAATCTTCCTCAGTAGATGCAATTGTTTCAAGATTAGCGGCTAAGCTTAATGCAGGGGTGGTAACAGGTGTTGTTGAATTGCCAGACATCTCCAATGGGTTTAAAGTAAAAAAATCTATATATACAGGAAAGGCATTTACAAATGTTGAACTAATATCTCCCATAAAGATAATTACAGTTGCAAAAAATGCATTTCCGGCGACAGAAACAGGAGGAAATTCAGTAGTGGAATCGTTTTCCCCTTCTTTATCAGACAGTGACTTTGCAGTAAAAGTAACTAAAACAGAAAAAGCAAGTGGAGAAGTGTTGTTACCTGAAGCAGATATAGTGGTTTCGGGAGGGAGAGGTCTAAAAGGTCCTGAAAACTGGCATTTGGTAATTGATTTGGCGAAAGAGTTAGGTGCAGCCACGGGTTGTTCTAAACCGGTATCGGATATGGATTGGAGACCTCATCATGAACATGTAGGGCAAACAGGTGTAAAGGTCAGTCCAAATTTGTATATTGCGATTGGAATTTCCGGTGCAATTCAACATTTAGCAGGGGTCAATTCTTCCAAATGTATAGTGGT
>DATHPH010000250.1:0-2559 GCA_035484095.1 Cytophagaceae bacterium
TGGGCATGGAGGTTAATTGCCTGGAATCAGAGAAAGTACTGGTAGAGCTTATGGAGCAACAAGGAGTAACAGAAGACAATATTTGGTTAATCACTAATAACGAATAAAATGCAGCAATTAAGCGTAAAGCATTTACTGGGAATAAAAGACCTTACAGAACAGGACATTCAACTTATTTTAGAAACAGCTGACAATTTTAAAGAGGTTATCAACCGTCCAATTAAAAAAGTTCCTTCACTTAGAGATATTACCATAGCCAATATTTTTTTTGAAAATTCAACCCGAACCAAACTTTCTTTTGAGCTAGCAGAAAAAAGACTTTCTGCCGATGTTGTAAATTTTTCTGCATCGGGTAGCTCGGTAAAAAAAGGAGAAACACTGCTTGATACAGTAAACAATATCTTAGCCATGAAGGTAGACATGGTAGTGATGCGCCATTCCAGTGTTGGTGCTCCACACTTTCTCGCCAATCATATTAAAGCTAATATTGTAAACGCTGGCGATGGCACACACGAACATCCTACACAAGCATTGCTTGATGCGTTTTCTATTAGGGAAAAACTGGGCACTGTGGCAGGGAAAAAAATTTGTATTTTTGGCGATATATTGCATTCGAGGGTAGCCCTTTCCAATATTTTCTGCTTACAAAAATTGGGTGCAGATGTGATGGTATGTGGACCAAGTACTTTGCTCCCAAAGCACATTCGTGAATTAGGAGTAAAGGTAGAACTCAACCTTCGCAAGGCATTAGAATGGTGTGATGTAGCCAACGTACTTAGAATACAGCTGGAAAGACAAACCATAAAATATTTTCCTTCCCTTAGGGAATATTCTTTGTATTATGGGATCAACAAACCATTGTTGGATTCTTTGAATAAAAAAATAGTAATTATGCATCCCGGACCTATTAATCGTGGTGTAGAACTTACCAGCGATGTGGCAGATTCTGAACATTCAGTGATCTTGAATCAGGTTGAAAATGGCGTAGCGGTAAGAATGGCGGTTTTGTATTTATTGGCTGGAGCAAATCAGAATTAAACAGTTGTCTCAAAAAATACTCTTACAAAAAACACTTTTTTTAATGATGCTTTTCAGAATGATACTCTACGTTTAATAACTGATGCACATGTTTTTTAATGGAATAACAAATATCGTCCAGAGGGATATCGTACTTGTCTAATCCAAATGGTTCTTCCATTTCTTCTGTTACTACTAATGAACCTTCGTAAGCACCGTATATAATCATCATTACAAATGTCATGATGAAATTATGGTCGTGTATAAACCCAAAAGGTAGGCAAATAGTAAACAATAGCAGAAAGGTACGGAGATGAAATGTATAAGAAGAAGGGGATGGCACTTTCATAATTCCTTTGCATTGCTCATCTATCTCCACCAAATCATTCATGTAACGATTAAGACTTAAAAAATGATATTGTTTGATTCGTCCGGAAGTACACATTTCATTTACCTTATCAGAAATAAGGGAAACAATATAGTTCGGATTGTCCTTGGTTACTTTTAGTGTTTCTTTAAAGCCGTGTTCTACCTCATAAATTTCCGCCAATGGATCTGAACCTCTTAATTTTGCTTTTAACGAATAGGCATGGTTGGTAATCATTTTGGCAAAATATTTTCTACTTGCATGATCGTCTTTTTCAAGTATTGCATTGAGTTGTTGCGCGAGATTTTTTCCTCTCGTCCCCAAATAACTCCAGTACTTACGCCCATCATACCAACGATAATAAGAAGTTCCAATTTTATAATAGAACAACGTAACGAGAATATAACCGAGGAGATAGAAGATGTATTGAGGAATGTGAAAACTAATATCAATGAAGTTATCCTCTACATAATCCACGAGATAAAAATACAAACCTGCAATGACAGTACGAATGGCCGTTTTTCTCAAAGATGCCAATGAGAAAATATCAAACACTACTGTATACATTAACCTAAGTCGTTCACTCATGGACTGAACTTTTATAATGATTTAGTTATACAAATATAAAAAAGTTTTAAAGGATTAAAAGCATAATTCGTTTGTTGGGTAATTATTTTTGAATCAATATGTTAATTTTTTTTTTAAACTTTCTTTGAAGCCTAAACTCTTTGAAAACTGGTTTCAAGAATTGCCAGCCCGTAAAATGGATGAAATTGAAAGCAAGGCTAAGTAAATCGAAGGATGGTTTCTTTCTTTTTATTTACAATAAAAATGCTCAATTTACACACACGATAAGCATGACTGAAAATGATTTACAACTCCATTATAGATACCATTGGCAACACACCGTTGCTGCGGTTGAATAAAATTAGCAAAGGTGTCAAAGCTACTCTTCTTGTAAAAGTAGAATACTTTAATCCCGGGAATTCGATAAAAGACCGGATGGCGGTAAAGATGGTGGAAGATGCTGAAAAGGCAGGATTGCTAAAACCGGGAGGAACCATCATTGAGGGAACTTCGGGAAATACAGGAATGGGACTTGCACTAACTGCGATTGCAAAAGGATATAAATGTATTTTCACTACTACAGATAAACAATCGAAAGAAAAAGCTGA
>DATHPH010000251.1:0-1632 GCA_035484095.1 Cytophagaceae bacterium
GCTTTGTACCGATCCATATTTAATATTTAGAGCAGCAATAGCATCCCCTTCAGAAGTTACTCCTAAACCAGTGCGCCTACCATTAACACATTTTTCCCGAATCTTTTCCCATATGGAAAGTTCTTCACGCTTAATATCATCCGCTTCCGGATCCGACTTTATTTTAAGGATTATCTGCTCAATTTTTTCAATTTCAAGATCAATCAAATTATCCATCAATCGTTGGGAAATTTTGGCATGTTGACGGAATAGTTCAAAATCAAATTCTGCATTTTTTGCAAATGGATTCTTAACATATGAATACAAATTTTGAAGAAGAAGGCGGCACGAGTCGAATATGCATAAAGGTAGCTCACTACAAGGGTTTGTGGATTCTGTTCCAAATCCAAACCCTTTATAACAGTCCACCGCATTGTATGTAGTAATAACGTCCCAAAACAATAATCCAGGTTCGGCACATTGCCATGCACAATGAATTATTTTAGCCCACACTTTACGAGCATCGACTTGTTTTGTAATCATAGGTTTAACCCCACGTTCTTTATAATCTACGGGAAACCTTTGCTCATAAGTCGTTCCTTTTTTAACGGCTGTCAGAAATTCATCTGTCAGTTTTATGGAAATATTTGCACCTGTTACTTTTACACGATTAAACTTAATAGAGCAGAAATCTGGATCACTCTCATTATAAAAACGAGAATCCGTTTCAATGTCACGTTCTCCTTTTTCTTTATTACCAACAATAACAATTTTCTCAGGATTTTTCCATGCAGATTCATTAATTTTAACGGAATCTGGATGATGGATCGATATAGTTTCCATTAATGCTCCCCGGCGACCAGCTTGTCCAATTTCACGAATAGTATTAGAAAATCTTTCCATAAACGCTGGAACACCCGTAGATGATCGTGATGAATTTTTTGTCGGAGTTCCAGACGGACGCAATTTATCTAGAGATACTCCAACTCCTCCTCTGCGTTTTGAAATTTGGGCAAGTTGTTGGTCTGTCTTCATGATACCACCAATGCTATCCTCCGGAGTTTCAACGACATAGCAATTGCTTAGTGAAACAATTTGAAAATTGTTACCAATTCCGGACATTGGAGAACCTTGTGGTATAATATACTTGAACTTATCAAGATAGGAAAAAATTTCGTCTTTGGTCAGTGGATGTTTAAATTTGCCCTTTTCAATACGAGCAAACTCCGATGCAATTCGATGATGCATTTTTTCCGGTGAGTCTTCTAATATTTCATTTTTAGAATTACGCAATGCATATTTGTCAATGAAAACTTTAGCTGCCAGGTCATCGCCGTTAAAATATTTGTTTGATTTATCCAACGCCTCTTCGAAAGTAAATGTTTCTGTCATAGATCTTTTATTTAGTATAGCAAAGTATAAGTAGATGTGATGTCACCCTAACGTAGTCGAAAAATTTTTAGCAATTTTAATTTATTGATTTTAATCTCGATATTTACGACGAAGATCCGTCATCATCACTGCCATGTTTTTTGTTCCACGCCTTTCCAAGAATTTCTTTGAGATGATCCGCTTCGGATTTAGTACGACGAAGAATTTCCGCACCTTCAACTGATTTTTCATCGTAAATTTTTATCTTCCCACATGAGGCAT
>DATHPH010000252.1:0-14024 GCA_035484095.1 Cytophagaceae bacterium
ACTAATTTTTTCATGATGTAAACGGTTTTATAATCCATGTCCAGGTATTCTTTTTTCACAGCCGCCAATACTTTGGCAGGTAATTCGGATTCCTCTATTTCTATTTTAGAGTCAACAAGTTCTCCTTCTTTCTTAAAAATCAAAGAAATACTTTTGTTGTTTAGTACGAAATCTGCTTTGTGTTTTCCCCCCATTTCTGACCAGGAAACAGGCTCTTTCACATTTGGATACATGGCATTAAATTTTTCCATTACTTTTTCAGGTACAGGACCATGCACCACTTCTTTTGCCATTACTATGTTAAAACCCATAAGCAGTATGCTGCATACTACTGTAAAATAAATTAGCTTTCTCATATTATAGTAGTTTTTAAGTGTTGTTAATGAATAATTGATTTATGTGTGACTCGTTTAATTCTTAGAAAGAAGCATCGTTTTCAAAGTCATTTCTTCTTTTAGAAGTTTTTTCTTCTTCTTTTTTCTTTCTGAAGAATTTATTGAAATCATCAAATATTACTGTAAAATGGATCACATTATTCCAAGTCATTGCTTTTGTTCCTACCACTCCGGTAGATGAGATTGGCGGAGCAACGTTGGCAACTATTTGATTCAAATAACCCAATTCAATTCTTGTTTCTTTGCCTATTTTATAACCAAGAGCGGCATAAGCACGGTTTTGATCAAGCATACCAAAATCGCTGGTTCCTTTACCCAAACCAACCCAAAGTTCGTTAAACGCTGCTACGTAAAATTCTTTATGCTCCAACGTCTGTCCTTGTAAAGGAATATCCGCTCTTACAAATAAACGCATTCTATATTTGCTCGTAGAATTAACCATTGGACCTAAGTTAAAGAAATCCCAACCAGATTCTGTATTTACAGTAGTTGAAGGGGCATTATTACCTACCCAACGAAGTTCTAACCTCGCTCTGTAAGATAAACTTACTCTTCCGATTTTATCGTATGTTGTAATTTGATAACAAGATCTGATTTCAGGATATTCTTTTAATCCAGTAGCACCTGCAGAAGCTTTTATACTATTATTAGAAGTACCGCTTTCGCCATAACCTTTGTTAGCCTCTCCATACGTAAACCAGTAACCTATTGGGCTTATAGATATTCTTAATTTTCTTGTTTTAGTCCAATAGTGAACCCAAGGTCTGAATACATTTTGGTAAGGATGTAAGAATGGATTGCCATCGTATTTATTACCATTACTAGTATTGCTGTTGTAACCATATTGATTTGATTGTCTACGATATTGCCAATCCAATTGCCAGGTTAGTCTTCTGTCTTTTGTAATAGCTCCAACAAAATTGAATTCCTGCCAATACGAATTCATGGCATCGTACTGTCTTGGGAATAACTTTGGTGCAGTTGGTGAATTTGCCGCTACCTGCGCATTAGTAATAGAGGCACTTGAGCAAATACCTACTATTGCTAAGATGATGACCCACGTTTTACTCTTAGTAAATACCTTTTTCATAAATTGTTATTTTTTTTGGTTAAATTGGTTTTATATAATTTTAACGGCGCAAAAGTTGGTAGAAAAATATTAAGCTTATGTAAACAAATATTTATAAATGATGTTAAGAAATCATTCATATTTGATAATATTGGATTCGTAAAGCTATTATTCTAAGGTTTATTTTTTTAATTATAAAATTTTAATATATTTTATATCAATGTCTTACATAATAAAATGAATTATTTTTAAATACAATTTTTTATAGAAAGCCGGCACGTGTTTCAAAGGGAATAAACAAAACCAACTTGTTAAGAGGATGATTTATTGCAGAGATTATTTTTTAAAAAAAGGGGCGAAATGAAGTGAAATATAATTTTATAAAGATAATTTAGGGATCTATTGGGTGGTATTTTGAGCAATACTTTAAGTCAACAAGCATATAGTAGTACGTATGCATTATTATGACTAGAACAAAATGACGAGTGGAGGATAATACAGAGGCCAAAACTAATTATCTAATTGATTGTTATGATTTTGTCTTCTTCTTGTAATAAACATTCAGTAAAATTCCTGCCATAATCAATCCCATACCTGCAAAAGATAGAAAATGGTAGGTTTCATTAAAAAATAGATAGCCGTATAGAAGTGATAAAATGATGCCAATGTAATATAGGTTGCTGACGCCGGATACTTCTTCGTTAGCATAAGCTTTTGTTAAGTATACTTGACCAATATGAGTGCATAATCCTATTAAAAAAAGAAACCCCCATTCCACCCAGTCAGGATTTACCCAATGAAAAGCAGTATAGGGTCCTACCAATGGAATTGTAACCAAAGGAAAATAAAATATGATGACGAAAGGGTGATCATAATCACGAAGTTTCCGTACAGAAAAATGTGCACAGGCTGTAAAAAAAGCCGCTCCCAACGCAATTGCTAACTCTATAAAATCAACGCGGTTATCAAATCCCTTTATTAGCAATACGCCAACGAAAGATACAATAAAAAAAAGCCATTGAACCCCTGTAATTTTTTCTCTTAAAAAAACAGCAGCCAAAGCAAGAGTCAAAAGTGGAATAAGGTTTGAAATGGTCACTGCAGTAGCTAAAGGCAGTTGTTTTATGGAATGGAAAAAGCAAAACAAAGAAAGTGCGCCAACCAATCCTCTAAGGATAAGCAGCGGTTTATTATTTCCCCAAATGGGAATATTATTTTTTCTTAAAGTGTAAAGGCATATTAAAATTGAAAATAAAGAACGGAAGGTGATAATCTGATGAACAGGAATTCCAGGTATTGCTTTCACACAAAGATGCATCAATGAGAACGATAGAATAGAAAGGAACATTAATTGAGCTCCTTTGGATAAAGGGAATTTCATGTAGGAAATGGAACAAGATCAAAAATAAGACAAAACTGGTAAATTAATGATAAAATTATGGATTGATTAGGCATATAGAAGAGAATGTTCTTACTTTTGCGACACCCATATATGGGAATGAATATATTAAAAATGAAAAAATATAGTGTTCTTATTGTTTTAATGCTGTTGGTTTTTCGCATTGAAACTGTTAAGGCGGAATTATTGTCCCCTTCTGCCGAATTTAGTCTTATCACAATCTCACCTGGGAATGAATTGTATTCTTGTTTTGGTCACAGCGCAATTTTGTTGCAGGATTCTACCAATAAACTGTTTAAAATATATAATTATGGAACGTTCGACTTTGGCGATCCTGATTTTTATGTAAATTTTGTTCGAGGCAAGTTGAAATATAAATTAGAAGTGGAAAATCCGGGAGATCTCATTTTTATGGCAAGGGAAGAAAACCGGGCAGCTTTTCAACAAATTTTTAATCTTACTCAAGGGCAGAAACAGCGTTTGTACGATTTCTTAGAAAGAAATTACCTTCCTGAAAATCGATTTTATAAATATGATTTTTTTTATGACAACTGTTCCAGTCGCATACGAGATGCACTGGTATATGCATGTGGAGATTCTTTGAATTTTAATTTAAAACCAGCCACCGAAGAAAAAAGTTTTCGTAGTCTGATAGACCCCTATCTTGAAAATAAACGCTATCAGGATTTAGGAATGGATTTAGGACTAGGCGTCCGTGCGGATAAAATTGCCACTCCTTATCAGTATATGTTTTTGCCGGATTATTTGATGAATGGCTTTGCCGGTGCGACAATTAAGATGAATGGTAAAAATGAAAAGCTGGTAATTTTTCAGCAGAAAGTCCTTCCAAACGAACCGGATACTTCTATAACACCTTTCTATTTTAAACCTTGGTTTGCACTTTGGGCATTTTTCCTTTTGGTTTTAGGCATCACCTATTATCAATTTAAACATCAGCGAAATGGCCGCTGGCTGGATACTGTCCTTTTTACCTTTACAGGATTGTTTGGACTGCTTATTTTATTCCTTTGGTTTTTTACAGATCATGGAGTGACAGTAAAAAATTACAACCTGATTTGGGCGATGCCGCTTCACCTCATTTTCATTCCGATGCTGGTTTTGAAGAAAAACCTAAAACTAGTCAGTTCCTATTTTTTGGCTAATTTCTTTGTGATTTTTTTCCTGCTAATCTTTTGGCGGTTTATACCGCAGGAATTGAATGCTTATACAATTCCTTTTCTAATGACTTTAGGATTGAGATCCATGTACATTTATTATAGAATTGACAAAGATTTTGTAAGATGGCAGCAAGCTTAAACCTGGAAGTACTTTGTGAAGAAGTCGTAGTTTTGGTAAAAGATGCCGGCGCATTTATTCGCCAGGAGTCAAAAGGGTTTGATATTTCTAAAATCGAATTCAAAGGCAGAAGCAATGATTTGGTTTCGTATGTAGATAAAGAAACAGAAAAAATTTTGGTTGCCGGATTAAGAAAAATTCTTCCGGATGCAGGATTTATAGGAGAAGAAGGAACTTCTGAAAAGGGAGTAAATGGTTTTCAATGGGTAATTGATCCACTCGACGGAACTACAAATTTCCTTCATGGACTACCATCATTTTCAATCAGTGTAGCACTTATTAGAGGAAGAGAAATATTTATTGGTGTGGTTTATGAAATAAACCTGAACGAATGTTTCTATGCCTGGAAAAACGGAGGTGCTTTTTTAAATGCGAACAAAATTAAGATTTCCTCTGTTAATGAAATGGAGAAATCACTTATTGCAACGGGGTTTCCTTATAGCTTACGCGGAAAAACGGATGCCTATTTTGACATTATAAAACACATGGTGAATCATTCTCATGGATTACGCAGACTGGGATCGGCAGCGGTAGATTTGTGCTATGTAGCATGTGGTAGATTTGAAGCCTATTTTGAGTTTAATATTCATATTTGGGACATTGCCGCTGGGATTTTACTTGTGCAGGAGGCCGGTGGAAAAGTAACCGATTATTCCGGCGGAGATGACTTTTTGGACGGAAAAGAATTGTTGGCAGCTGGTGCCATACATGCAGAAGCACTAGAGATTATAAAAAAATACTGGTAAGATGGTTCAAACAATTTTGGTAGTAGTCATTTTTATAGCAGCATTAGGCTACTTGATTTTTATAGTCCGAAATCAGTTTCTGGCCAAAGAAGGAGGTTGCCCCAAAAATTGCGGATGTAGTTCAATCGATCTCGAAAAAATTGAAAATAAGATAAAAACAGATTTGAAATAGTTATTGTTTGTAGATCTCCTTAACGGGATTTGTCTAGTCATAAAATTCTACATCCTATTTGAATTCTAAGATTTTTCTTCCGCTTTAATTTTTTTTGTACCCTGATATAATTCAAACTCTAATAATCTACAATCAATTTTACTATTATAAAATTCAATTTTGCGTTTTGGTTTGAGACCAACCTGTTTTCCCAAATCAAGATTTCCCGTAAATACGTAACCGGTATATCCCGAACAGCTTTTTTTGAAAAAATCACCAATTTCTTTATAAATCGTTTGTAATTCTGTTACCTCTCCCAAACGTTCACCATATTCCGGATTTATCATGACTACTCCTCCTTCTTCCGGAATAGGAGTTTCTCTAAAGTCGCAACAAATAAAATCTATGACATGGTCAACTCCTGCAGTCGCTGCGTTTCTTTGAGCAGCTTGAATAGCATCTTCGTTTAAATCTGTGGCTATAATTTTAAAATCAATATGTTTCTTTGTGGCAAGACGTGCTTGCCTCCTCATTTCTTCCCATTCTAAAGAATCAAAACCTAAAAGATGCATAAATCCAAAATTGCTTCTCAAAAGCCCGGGGGCTCTATTTTGCGCCATTAAAGCTGCTTCGATGGCAAGAGTGCCACTGCCGCACATAGGGTTTATAAAAGGAGAATTCTTGTCCCACTTACTCGCAAGTATTAGTGCCGCCGCCAGACTTTCCTGCAAAGGTGCTTTGAAAGGAATTTTTCTATATCCGTGTTTGGCAATTGTTTCTCCTGAAGTATCAATATAAATAGATGCTCGGTCTTCTCTCCAATGTAAATTAAGTACTGTTTTATTTCTTTCAGGACCAGAGTTAGGTCTATAGCCTTTTTTAGATGTGATTCTATCTGCTATTGCATCTTTGCATTTAAGATTTGGGTAACGACTGTCCAGTATTTCGGGATTATCAGAAAAAGAAGTTACACTGAAATAGCCGTTTGGATCTATATAGTCTTCCCAGGGAATCGTGATCATTACTTTGTATAAGTCTTCCGGGGTTTTGGCATAAAACTCTTTTATCTGAAACAATACACTATGACCTGTTCGTAAGAAAAGATTTAGTTTCATGCAGTCTTTTAGCGTACCTTGAAGACTGACGCTCATGTGTCCGTCTTCTGTATTAGAATAACCAAGCAGGGATAGTTCCTCTTTGAGCCATAAACTCATTCGTTTTGGACAAGTAATAACAATTTTACTAGTCGACTTAAATAAATTGATCTCCATCATCTGCAAAAGTAGGAATTATTCTTAATTTTATGGGTGAAAGAAAATGATATTCAAAAATGGATTTAAAGGAACAGTTTGAAGAAGCTTCCGTAAGGTCAAAGTCTTTACCTGAGCAAAACAACGAAAATCTTCTTAAATTATACAGTCTTTTTAAGCAAGCTACGGAAGGGGATGTGAATATCGAAAAGCCTGTAAATATGTTTGATTTCAAAGGAATCGCAAAATACAATGCTTGGGAAGAATTGAAAGGACTCCATAAGGAGGTTGCAATGCAACAGTATATTGATTTGGTAAAAAGCTTGGGAGCATAACAAAATGAAGAAAAAGTCCACACTCACGGCAATGCTTGGAATGAAGTGTCCTAAATGTCATAAGGGAAATCTTTTTACCCATTCTAATCCATACAATATTAATAAGATTCATAAAATGCCTGAAAAGTGTCCTGAATGCGGGACCCCTTTTGAGCTGGAGCCAGGCTTTTATACAGGAGCTATGTATGTCAATTATGGTTTTGCTGTTCTCTTGTTTGCGCTCCATTACATTGTTCTGGCAATAGTTTTAAACGTTTCTGCTTATGTTTTCTTCGGTGTTTACATTGGAGTATTATTGGCAATATGTCCTTTTATGTTCCGGTATTCAAGAGTTATTTTTCTTTACATGTTCACCAGTTATGATAAAAATGCTATAGAGAAACATAATTTGTTGAATAACGTATCGCACAAATAAACATATCACTAAAATCATGCTCGAAAATATCATTCGAAATATTCTGCCTTTTGCATGGGCTTTCCTGATTTCGGTTTTTGCTATCCCATCGATTATTAGCGTTGCCCATAAAAAGCACCTTTTGGATGAACCAAATGACCGTACAGTTCATGAATTGTTAACACCTCGTTTGGGAGGATTGGCGATTTTTGCGGGGTTTATATCGGCTATTACTATTTTTGGTAAAGTTGATTATGGAATCCAGCACTTAGTGGCAGGAAGTGTTGTAATATTTTTTATAGGATTAAAAGATGATATTGTTTCTGTTTCCGCAGTTAAAAAATTCATGGTACAAATACTCGCCACGGGTATTATTATGTTCATGGCAGATATTCGAATTACAAGTTTACAGGGCATATTTGGAATTTATTCTATAGAAGCAGGCATTAGTTATATGTTAACGTTTATTGTAATTATCGGAATTACAAATGCTATCAATTTAATTGACGGATTGGATGGACTTGCGGGCTCTATTGTTTCAGTTTGTTGTTTCTCTTTCGGTATTTATTTTATAACCGCAGAAGACAAATACACGTTTGTTTATTCCTATGTAGCATTTTCTTTGGTCGGTAGTATTTTAGGTTTTTTACGTTACAATATGTACAAAGCTAAAATATTTATGGGAGATACGGGTTCGTTGGTTTGTGGTTTTATTGTTTCAGTTATGGCCATTAAATTTGTTGAAGTCAAATTGATTCCAAATGCACCCACAGTTTCAATTGCAATATTGTTTATACCAATATTGGATACAATTCGTGTTTTTATCTTAAGGATCTTTGCAGGGAAATCTCCTTTTACTCCAGACAAAAATCATATTCACCATCGATTAATGGATATTGGTTTTACTCAACTATCGACGGTATTAATTTTAGTCTTAATAAATGTATTGGCCATTGGTCTCGTGGTATATTTCCAATACCTATCGCTCACATTACAAATAATGTTGCTTTTTTTATATGCGCTGTTATTTAGTATTATTATTGAGGTATGTACCGGATTAAAAAAAATAAGCGCTACCAGAAATGCAAAGGTTAACGTATAAGTTATTCCTATTAATCTTTTTGATTTTTCAGCCAACGATGAATTTGTTGGCGGATTCTATAGAGGAAAAAACGGTATGCGATTTTTCACAAAACTGGCTTAAATACGATGAAAATTATGAAACATATTTACCCGTTCTGGAAAAAGAATTGAAAGAAGGGAAAAGTCTTCATCAAATAATCAGCGTCGAAAAGTATAATTCATGTCAATTAGTGTTTAAGGCAACAAAAGGATTGGTATTGTTTGTTAATAATAAATTGGTGTACAAAAAAATATCTAGGGGAGAGGAGGAAATTAGTTTAAATATAAGCGATATAGTACCCTATAAAAGCGGCGACGTAATTTTTACTTTTTATAATTCTGATAAGATTCTTCCTGTAAATACAGCTGCAATTAAACATAAATATATAAAGAAGGCTACTGGTATTTCGCACGAAAGCAAAAACAATTATTTAGTAATGCTGCGAAATGTTCAGGATAATTTTTCTGACTTTATGATCCTTTTTCTTTTGATAGTGACAGCGTTTGTATTGTTTAAAAAATTATATCCGAAAGAATTTATTCGGTATTATGCGTTTAAGGTACAGGAAAATATGGATCATTTATTAATTGGGACATTCAGTATACCTTCTCTATGGATGATATTTATGAATGGGTTGGCTCTTTCGCTTTTGATGAGTATGCTTCGGTTTAATAAAATTATTTTTACAACGCCTTTGTCTATTTTCCAAACGACCATAGCTTCTATCGTCATTTATTTTATCTTTTTTACAATTAGATACTTATACATTTCCGTAATCGCTTGGCTTTTTAATTATTCAAAAATTGCTTCAGCCCAGTGTGCTGAATTTATTCGATTATTTGAAAGAATTATCCTCTTGGTTACGGTTGTTGTATTTGGACTAATAATGTCAGGCGTTCAAAAAATTGAAATAAATCCAAAAATTTTGTATTTTTCTTTGATAGTAATACTGGTGTTGTGTATTGTAAAAGTTATATTCTTGTTTTTTAGAGTAGTATCACATAGAAATCTGTATTTATTTTCATACCTTTGTGCCGCAGAAATACTACCGCTGATTATTGCAGTAAAAATTCTATTGTTTTAATGCCGGTTATTGTAAAACAGTAATTTTAATTTGTTAAATGGCGCAGGTAAAAATTAAAGAAAAAGAAGTCAAAGACAGACATACTAAAGTTTCCAGTATACTAGTTACTCAACCAAAACCTACTGATGAGAAATCCCCCTACCATACTCTCGCCAGTAAGTATAATTTAAAAATTGACTTTAGACCTTTTATAGAGGTTCAACCGGTTGATATAAAAGAATTTAGAAAGCAAAAAATAGAAATACTCGCCCATACTGCCGTAATTTTTACAAGTAGAAACGCTGTAGATGGTTTTTTTAGGATCTGCTCGGAAGCAAAAATTGAAGTTCCGGCAGAGATGAAGTATTTCTGTGTTTCCGATCAAACAGCTAATTATTTGCAGAAATATATAGTAATTAGAAAAAGGAAAATATTTGTTGGTGAAAAAACAGCCAAGGATTTGGAAGAAATTCTAAAAAAGCATAAAGAAGAAAAATATTTATTCCCTTGTTCGAACATTAGAAAAGACGAAATTCCTGTTTTTTTAAAGGATAATGGATATCAGTTTTCAGAAGCAATAATATATAAAACAGTATCAAGTGATTTATCAGATCTTACAAATGTAAAGTACGATATATTGGCTTTCTTCAGCCCATCAGGAGTACACTCTCTTTATACCAACTTCCCTGATTATAAGCAAGCAAAAACAAGAATTGCCGCCTTCGGTCCTACTACTGCCCAAGCAGTAAAGGATGCAGGTTTGATTTTGGATATTGAAGCACCTCTTCCTAATGCACCTTCTATGGCAGGAGCATTAGAGTTGTACATAAAAAAGGTAAACAGTATTAAATAATGTTTATTTTGTATAATTTTAGTGCTAAATTAAAAAAAATGTTTAGTTTTGTATCTTGACCTAAAACTAATATCTTGTTTTTGTTATGAAATATGTGCGTAAAATAATATTCATTTCTTTGGTTTCGGTTCTTTCTCTTGGGAATGTATTTGCTCAGCAGGATGCACAGTTTAGCCAATACATGTTTAATAGTCTTTTCTATAATCCTGGGAATGCGGGTATCGAAGGTGTAACAAGAGCTACAGTCATTACAAGAAAGCAATGGTTGGGGTATTCTAAAAATTCGAGTTATATTTCCCCAGGCGGAACTTCTCCGACCTCTCAGGCAATCGGTATAAATTCTAGATTGCCTTTTTTGAAAAGTAGAACGGGTGCGGGTTTGGGAATAATTTACGATAATTTGGGTCCGATTACTACGTATCAAATCCAATTATCAGGAGCATATCATGTAAAGATTGGAGATGGTTTGTTAGGAATTGGGGCTAGAGCAGGAACGTATGCACAAAGTTTAAGAGCAGATTGGTATAAAGTAGTCGATCAAACCGATCCAATTTATACGGCATTGCAAAGCAACACGACTCAATTAAAGTTGGATTATACAGCAGGGTTATGGTATCAAACAAGTAAATGGTATGCGGGTGTGAGTGTGGATCACTTAACAAGACAAGCATTTACGTATGGAGCGGGTAGCACCATCTCTTCTATTTTGAACAATCACATGTATATTACTGGCGGTTATACTTTTCAACTTAGCCCAAGTCTAAAAGTAACTCCAACCGCCATGGTTCAAACGGATATGAAACAATGGACAGTCTTAGTTGGTCCAATGGTGGATTATAATTCTAAATTTTGGGTAGGGTTGAACGCTAGGCAATCCGCCGGTAAAACAAATGGGAATAGCAAATCAGTCTATTCGGTGAATGATTTAATTGCGTATGCAGGCATTAATCTGATGAAAAATAATGCCTTACGGGTTGGTTTTGCTTTTGACTTTGTCACGAATGGTCAAAAAGCTCTTTCAGGGACCTCTCAAGAAATTATGTTATCGTATATGGTTCCTTCACCAGGGGCGGCTTTAAAACCAAAAGTAAGAACTCCTCGGTATCGTCACGATGAAAATTAATTGATTTATTTGGAAATTTCATTTTATTTTATCAAATTTGGAAGTAGCTTTGGGCTTTAACGTAGTTTAAATTGTATTAAATTAATAATAATAACTTTAATCTTTCGTTATCGTTTTAAGAAATAGGTTAAGAACAATAGGAAATTATTAAATTTAGGTGTTATGAACAAATTGTGTGTTTTAAGTAAGGCTTATATTGCTTTGTCATTATCTGCCTTGGTGCTGTTTAGTTGTAAACGCAAAGGTGGACCGGCAGAGGAAAGTGGAGACCTGATAGGTGTTCAAGGCCGTGAAGGTTGGGTACAGACAATACCTTATGGAATGGTTGTTTGTCCATCTGGTACTTTTCATATGGGGCAGGCGGATCAAGATGTTCCTGCTACACAAATTAACCTTAACAAACAGGTTACAATAGGAGGTTTCTATATGGATGAAACCGAAATCACCAATAATGAATACAGGCAGTTTGTAGATGTAATGTTGAAAGACTCAGTAGATGTACTTGGTCAAGATTACATTATGACTGAACTTTATCCCGATACTACAGTTTGGGTAAGGGATTTTGCACACCACATGGGAGACCCTATGATGGAGTATTATTATTCTCACCCTGCGTTTGACGAATATCCAATCGTTGGGATTGATTGGTGGGCAGCAAAATATTTTTCTGAATGGAGAACCAAACACATGAATAATTTCAGAGCTTCTCAAGGGTTATGGCAAACACCAAGATTTAGATTACCTTCCGAGGCTGAATGGGAATATGCAGCAAGAGGTGGTAGAGATATGGCTAAATATCCTTGGGGTAACCCATACATCCGTAACTCAAAAGGCTGTATGCTTGCAAACTTCAAACCAGGTAGAGGTAATTATTATGATGATGGATTTATGTATACCTCTGCAGTAGCTTCTTATTTCTCTAATGATTACGGTTTATATGATATGGCAGGAAACGTTTCTGAATGGTGTGAAGATGCCTACTACGATGCCGCTGTTCCTGTAGTTTGGGACTTAAACCCAACGTATTATAATGATGATGAGCCAAGAAAAATCATTAGAGGAGGTTCATGGAAAGACATTGCTTACTATCTTGAAACTGGAACAAGAACTTTTGAATATCAAGATACTACAAAATCTTATGTTGGATTTAGAAATGTAATGACTTACTTAGGTAGATCTTCTGGCTACGAATTCTAAAATCAAAGCTTTATCTTTAAATTAAAATAAACACTTAGAAAACAATTGTTAAACACTTAAACTTTTTACAAAATGAGTACAGAAAAAGGCGGGTTCATGGTAACCTTTGAAGACAAAATTATGCCAAAAGTATACGGTATTGGTGCTGCCGTAGTAATTGTAGGGGCTTTATTTAAAATTATGCACTGGCCTTTTGCAGGTCCAATGCTTGTTGTGGGTTTAGGAACAGAAGCCTTGATTTTCTTATTTTCAGCATTTATGCCATTACACAAAGATCCGGATTGGACAAAAGTCTATCCTCAACTTGCTGAAGATTTCAGTGGAGATGATGGATACGAAACTCCAACAGGAGAAGGTTTGACTAAATCATTAGATAAAATGATGCACGATGCAAACATTAACCAAGATGTTGTAACAAGGCTTGGTTCAGGGTTAAACAATCTTACTCAGTCAGTGCACAGTTTGGGTGATTTAACAAATGCAGCAGTTGCTTCTAACGAGTATACTGAAAATGTTAAAAGTGCTGCTAAATCATTGGTAGAAATGAATAAATCGTATGGTAAGACGGTAGAAGCGATGTCAGAAATGGCAAATGCTAGTCAGGATGCAAAAGAATACCACCACCAAGTTCAAAATATTACTAAAAACCTTGGTGCGCTTAATGCAGTTTATGAAATGGAATTACAGGATGCCAATAACCACCTGAAAGCTATGAATAAGTTTTATGCAAATCTTTCTTCTGCAATGGACAGTATGTCTGAGGCAAGTAAAGATACTCAAACATTAAGAGAAGAGGTTTCTAAATTATCGAAAAACCTATCTTCTTTGAACAATGTTTATGGTAATATACTTACTGCATATAAATCATAATCTTTGAGTCTGGAAATTATTGTTAAACTTTTTAAAATAAGATAAAAATATGGCAGGCGGTAAAGAAACACCGAGACAAAAGATGATCGGTATGATGTACCTAGTGTTGACAGCATTGTTGGCACTACAGGTAAGTTCTGCTATCATGGAGAAATTTAAGTTCCTTGATGATAGTCTTCAACTTGCAAACGAAAGTGCTGAAAAAGGTAATAATGCGATCGAGAAGAAAATCGAAAAAGCGGTAACGGATGGTGGTAACAAAGCCTCTGATAAAGCGGTTTATGATAAAGCATTAGCGGTTAGAAAAGAGGCTACAGAAATAAAAGTCTATATTGATAGATTGAGAAAATCAATCATTGATACTACCGGTGGTTACGAAGATAAAGATCCTACTAAAATGTACGTTGGTGCCAAAGAGGAAGGTCTTATCGAAGTAATGATGATTGGTGCTGAAGGTTCTAAAAAAGGACAAGGATATGTACTTCAAAAAGAAGTAAATTCCTTCGTAGACGATGTAAATAAAGTGTTGGGTAAAAAGGAGTATGATTATATTGCTTTAGATGCTAACAAAGACAAACGTATATCAAGTGAAGAACAAAAGAGAAAAGATTTTGCTGAGCTGAATTTTGGTCAAACACCAATGGTAGCAGCAATGGCTGTATTAAGCAATCTTGAATCAGATGTTTTAAAAGTTGAATCA
>DATHPH010000253.1:0-4284 GCA_035484095.1 Cytophagaceae bacterium
TTATTATAATGTAAGCTAAATATAAGGCTCTTATTCCGTATGAAACGCAAAGATTGTTATTCATTCAACTTTAACAAACAGATGGGAGCTGAATAAAGCATTCTGATTTTCTCAAAGATACGCTACCTCCTATTGGATGAAAAAGGAATAACCTACACTTCCAAAAATTCTATCGGTTAAAATGGTGCTTCCGAATCGACAAGGATCTCATATATGTTTTGGAGATCAAAAGAATGAATCCTTGGAATTTTGTCTTCCACTATAAGTCTGTTTCCTTCTTGTCTTATTATTTTACCAAAGATGGTTGTACCATCTCTCATTACCAGGCTGGCATTTTTTCCTGAAAGGACCTTCAAAACAACAGGAAATTCATTAAATAAAAATCGTTGAAGTCTTTTTCCCATCCCGATTATTTTAAATATAAAATCCCGAGAAGTTAGTATTAATTTTTTAATTGATACCAACTTCTCAGGATTAGTTGTATTCTATGACTTTGCTAAATGAATTACAAGCCAAATTCTTTTTTCACTTTGTCTACATAGTCTAACTTCTCCCAGGTAAAGAGTTCTACTTTTACCTCTTTTTTAGACTTGTCAGGAAGTTCAAATACCTTTGTTACTTCCATTGATTCTCTTCCCATGTGACCGTAGGCAGCCGTTTCAGAATAGATAGGATTACGAAGTTTCAATCGTTGTTCTATTGCATAAGGACGAAGATCAAATAAATGTTCTACTTTTTTAGCTATTTCACCATCTGTTAATTTTACCTTAGCAGTACCGTACGTATTCAAATAAAGCCCGCAAGGTTTGGCCACTCCGATGGCATAAGAAACCTGTACCAACACTTCATCACAAAGTCCGGCAGCCACAAGATTTTTAGCAATGTGACGGGTAGCATAGGCCGCAGAACGATCCACTTTGGAAGGATCTTTTCCTGAAAATGCACCACCACCGTGTGCACCTTTTCCACCATAAGTATCTACTATAATTTTTCTTCCTGTAAGACCTGTATCTCCATGTGGACCACCAATCACAAACTTACCTGTTGGATTAATATGGTAGGTGATTTTATCCGTAAACAACGCTTGCAACTCAGGTTTTGCCAATTGTTTTTTTACTCTTGGAATCAATATATTAATAATATCCTCTTTAATTTTCGCCAACATTTTTCCTTCTTCGTCAAAATCATCGTGTTGTGTGGAGATTACAATGGAGTCAATCCTGATAGGGGTATTATCATCCGCATATTCAATTGTTACCTGCGATTTAGCATCCGGACGAAGGTATTTGATTTCTTTATTTTCCCTGCGAATGGCAGCCAATTCAATTAATAATTTATGCGCAAGGTCCAGGGCCAGCGGCATATAATTTTCTGTTTCTTTGGTAGCATAGCCAAACATCATTCCCTGATCGCCTGCCCCTTGCTCTTCCGGATTTTTTCTTTCCACTCCCTGGTTAATATCAGCCGATTGCTCGTGAATGGCAGAAAGTACCCCACAAGAATTTGCCTCAAACATGTATTCTGATTTTGTATACCCTATCTTTTCAATTACTTTTCTTGCAATTTTTTGCACATCAAGGTTTGCTTTTGATTTCACTTCACCGGCAAGCACTACCTGACCGGTAGTCACCAATGTTTCGCAAGCTACTTTAGAAGAAGCATCAAACGCTAGAAAATTATCAATGAGTGCATCAGAAATTTGATCCGCTACTTTATCAGGATGTCCTTCGGATACGGATTCGGAAGTAAATAAATATGGCATGTTATTTTAAATTATAAACGTTAAAAGGTTAATTATTTTTTTGCAAACCTTGAGTATAAAAACTGAACGCAAGCGCTTGCGAAATTAAGGGAATTTGAGACAAAAAGAAAAAATAGTTCTTACTAATATAAGGCATTCGCTAGCAATTGATTGTATTTTTATAATATCCCATTTACCGGGTGCTTCGTTTTACCAATAATTAATCTTTGCTCTTAAGGTAGAGGATCGTACCCGCTTCCGCCCCAGGGATGACAGTGAGAAATTCTTTTTATGCCCAATTTTATTCCTTTAAAAGGACCATATTTTTGAATGGCTTGTGCCGTATATTCTGAACATGTGGGTGTAAAACGGCAAGCACCAGGCAATAAAGGGGAAATAAGGTATTGATACATCCTGACTGGAAGGATAAAAATAAAACTAATTATCTTTTTCAAAAAGTTCATGAATACAAGGTAACGAAATAAAGTTTGGTTATTAAAAGTATTTTAATGATTTTTAAAATTGTTGACTACTATTATCTACTATGTTTAAACGTTTTTTATTTCTATCCGTCCTGTTTACAAATTTTCTTACCTGTTATACGTGTATTGCAGATGAAGGCATGTGGCTTCCTTTGCTCCTAAAAAAGCTTAACCAGGAAGACATGCAAAAGATGGGATTAAAGCTTACGGCAGAAGAAATATACAGCGTAAATCATTCCAGCTTAAAAGATGCCATTGTAAATTTTGGGAATTTTTGCACTGGAGAAGTCGTCTCCAAAGATGGTCTTGTACTCACAAATCATCATTGCGGTTTCGACGCAGTTCAATCGCATAGTTCACTGGCAAATGATTACCTTTCTAAAGGTTTCTGGGCAATGACGAGAAGCGAAGAAAAACCTACTCCCGGACTTACGGTCACTTTTTTGGTAAGCATAAAAGATGTTACCTCCGATGTATTAAATACACTGACTCCAGGCTTAACGGCAGAAGACAGAGAAGAAACGATTGAAAAAACAATCGCTGCTTTAGAAAAAGAAGCCATCGGAAATTCACATTATACGGCAGAAGTAAAAAGTTTTTTTGAAAGCAATGAATATTATTTATTTGTCTACGAAACCTTCTCTGATGTTCGTTTGGTAGGAACTCCTCCATCTTCCATAGGAAAGTTTGGCGGCGATACCGACAACTGGATGTGGCCACGTCATACAGGAGATTTTTCCATGTTTAGAATTTACGCCGATTCAACCGGAAAGCCGGCAGAATATTCTCCAACCAATATTCCATATAAACCGAAACATTATTTACCTATTTCCTTAAAAGGTATTGAAAAAAATGACTTTGCTATGGTGATGGGCTACCCTGGAAGTACAGAGCGGTACATGAGTGCAGAAGGTGTAAACATGACCTTAGAACAAAGCAATCCGGTAAGAATAAAACTTAGGGAAAAAAAATTATCCATTATGAAAGAAGATATGGACGCAGATCCGGAAGTGCGAATAAAATATGCTTCTAAATATGCAGGCGTCAGCAATTACTACAAATATTTTATTGGGCAAAATCAGGGATTAAAAAAGCTAAAAGTAGTAACAAGAAAAAGAGACGAAGAACAAAAATTTCAAAAATGGGTGGAAGCCAATCCGGAACGGAAAGGAATGTATGGGAATCTCATCAACGATTTTGAAACCATTCACAAAGACTATCGAAAAGTAAACAAACCTTATCTGTATATTGAAGAAGCGGCTTTTGCGACTGAAATTCTTCTATTGGCTTACAAAACTAATTCTTTTTATAAGATTCTGGCCGGCAAAGTACAAGGAACAGAATTCGAAAAAGCAATCGCAGAGCAGAGAGAAAAAACAGACGAGCATTTCAAAGATTATAATGCTTCCACCGACCAAAAAATATTCGCTGCACTGCTTACTATCTATTACAACGATATTCCCAAACCTCTCCATCCTCAGGTTTTTAAAATAGTTGAAAAAAAATACAAAGGTGATTTCAATAAATATGCCACAGAGGTTTTCAAAAAATCCATTTTTGCCTCAAAAGAGAAAATGGAGGCTTTTCTCGCAAAACCGGATTCCAAAGTATTGGAAAGGGATCCTGCCTTCCTTGCGATGAATTCTATACTTGGTGATTTTAGAAAAACCATGGGACCCTTTTATTTAGATGTCCGCAACAAACTGGACAAAGCCAACAACCTTTATGTACAAGGAGTGTTGGAAATGAAACAAGGTCAGAAGTTATATCCGGACGCTAATTTCACTATGCGGCTTACGTACGGATCTATTCAGGATTGTGTACCGGGCGATGCTGTTTATTATAATTATTTCACTACGCTTGAAGGAATTATGTTGAAAGAAGATTCAACGAGCGAGGAATTTACCGTTCCTCAAAAAATAAAAGAATTGTACCAGAAAAAAGAGTACGGAATGTATGCCGATAAAAAGGGGTATATGCCAGTCTGTTTTATTTCCAACAACGATATTACCGGCGGAAATTCAGGAAGCCCTGTGATCAATGCAGAAGGTCATTTGATTG
>DATHPH010000254.1:0-11647 GCA_035484095.1 Cytophagaceae bacterium
TTTTCGGAGACTCAAGTATTTTTGACGGCTCCAATTCGGCAGCGCATCAATATTTCTGGTCACAAGGAACTCCGGATACAACCTCTGGTATCATTTCCACGACAGTTTCTTCTTCGCTTGTCTTTCAGCACAATGGGGGAGGAGGCAATCTTCCTGAAGGGGCATATAACGTGTATTTAATTACCAAACAAGGGTTTTGTTTAGATACGGCAACTGTTCATTTTACAGTAACATTCAGTACTCCCACGAATCTTTGTATAAATTCTATTCAAGCAAACATCCAAGCGGCAAAAGAAGTAATGGTGGACGATGCAACGCCTGTATCCTTAGCCCTTTCTGGAACTGCAAGTTCTTTTGACGGCTCTAATCCGGCACCACATCAGTATTTCTGGAGTTTGGGGAATCCTGATACCACGACAAAAGTATTTTCTACTAATTCAGGACCCTCACTAACCTTTGCTTACCAAGGAGCCGGGGGTAATTTGCCGGAAGGAGCTTACACCGTGTTTTTAATTATCAAACAAGGATATTGTCTTGATACAGTGAGTGTGAACGTTAACGCAACCCACTTCTTTATACCAAATTTGGTGACACCAAACGGAGATCAGAAAAACGATAAATTTGAAATCTCCAATACTTCGGGGAGATACGACATAGAAGTATACAATCGTTGGGGAGAAAGAGTCTACCAAGAGAAGGGATACACAAACGGATGGGATCTTGGCAACGTATCGGACGGAGTTTATTACTTTAGTATTTTAGACGGAGAATCTGCAAAAAACTATAAAGGTTGGGTGCAGGTGCTGCATTAATAAATTCCAAAGGTTGCTTTAATCTATTTAATTCAAGGACAGGAAACGGTTGCTGTTTTATACCAAAAAGGAATTTAATAAACGAAACCGAACGCAAAGAATAATCCTACCTGTGCGTATAATACTTTATTTTAAGTGAATAATTAACACTACTTCCAATAGCGGGTTTATAATAATTTCTTAGTATTTTCGGGTTATAATAAGCTCGAATCAGATGTTGAGAGAAAAAGTTGACGTATTGGTCATAGGGGCAGGTCCGGCAGGAACCGTGGCTGCGTCATTAGTAAATAAAAACGGATTTTCCTGCAAGATAGTTGAAAAACAAAAATTCCCGCGCTTTGTAATAGGAGAAAGCTTATTACCCAGATGTATGGAACATTTGGAAGAAGCCGGCTTTTTGGAAGCCTTGAAAGCACAAGGGTTTCA
The DNA here is from genome assembly GCA_035484095.1 of Cytophagaceae bacterium. Taxonomy (GTDB): domain Bacteria; phylum Bacteroidota; class Bacteroidia; order Cytophagales; family Cytophagaceae; genus JANYCO01. The sequence continues at coordinate 1,239 of DATHPH010000254.1, forward strand.
GGAAAAATTCGGTGCAAAATTTGTAAGAGGAAATCAAGTCTGCGATTTTAATTTTTCTGACCAGTTTTCCAACGGTTGGAACTGGACATGGCAAGTACCCAGAGGAAAATTTGATCAGGTGTTGGCAACTGAAGTAGCAAATCAAGGAGTTCCTGTTGAGTTTGAAATGGGTGTAACCGATATAAAATTTTTTGGAACAGATTCCATCACAACGGTTGAAGATCATGCAGGCAACAAAAAAGAAATAGAAGCAAAGTTTATTATTGATGCAAGTGGTTACGGAAGGGTGATACCTAGACTATTTAATCTTGACAAACCTTCTAATTTTGATCCCAGAAAAACACTTTTCACACATATCAAAGATACAAACAGGCCGGAAGGAATCGATGGAAACAGAATTACAGTAGTAATTCATCAACCTCGCACCTGGATTTGGGTAATCCCTTTTTCTACAGGGATTACTTCCGTTGGGTTTGTAGGTGATCCTTCTTTTTTTGAAGGATTAAATGGAACAGAAGAAGAAAAATTAAGAGCAATTATCGAATCAGATCCGATTATTGCAAAAAGATTTAGAGGGTGTGAATTTGATTTTGAACCTCGTATTATAGAAGGTTATGCGATTTCTGCGAAGAAATTATTTGGGGATGGATTTGTTTTGACCGGAAACAGCTCGGAGTTCTTAGATCCAATCTTTTCTTCCGGCGTTACCTTTGCCATGGAGTCAGGATCAAAAGCCGGGAAATTGGTCAGCAAATTCTTAAAAGGAGAAACGGTCGATTGGGAAAAGGACTTTGTAGAACACATGATGCAGGGCATTAATACCTTTCGGTCTTATGTTGCTGCTTGGTACGAAGGACATTTGCAAGAAATATTCTTTGCTCCAAATCCAGATCCAACGTATAAAAAACAAATTTGTTCTGTGCTTGCAGGATACGTATGGGATCTGGAAAATCCATTTGTGAGGAAACATACAAGAGCTATTAAGTCACTAGCCGATGTCATCCGATTGGAAAGGCAAGAGCAACCTTCCTAATTGACGGAAAAATTGAAATTAAATTCGGTGCAAAATTAAAAATATTATAATTAACCAAAATACATTTTTATGAATCCAACTCATGCGTATGCTGCTCAAAATGCCACTTCGCCACTTACACCTTTTAATTTTGAAAGAAGAGCGGTTGGTGCACACGATGTACAAATAGAAATTTTGTATTGTGGTGTTTGTCATTCTGATATTCATCAGGTAAGAAATGAATGGGGCGGCTCCATTTATCCAATGGTCCCTGGACATGAAATCGTAGGGAAAGTTCTGAAAGTAGGAAGTCATGTTAAAAATTTTAAAGCTGGAGATTTGGCCGGCATAGGTTGCTTTGTAGATTCGTGCAGGGAGTGTGACAACTGCAAAGACGGGTTGGAACAATATTGTGATAACGGCATGGTAGGAACCTACAACAGCAAGGAAAAAGCGACTGGATTACCGACCTACGGTGGATATAGCACTCAGATTGTAGTGGATGAAAAATATACCCTTAAAGTTTCGGAAAAACTTCCCTTAAAGGGAGTAGCACCTTTATTGTGTGCGGGTATTACGACCTATTCTCCGCTGCGACATGTTGGAGTATCAAAAGGTCATCGGGTTGGTGTGCTTGGGCTAGGCGGACTTGGACACATGGCGGTAAAGTTTGCGGTCGCTTTTGGTGCTGAAGTAACAATGTTGAGCTCTTCTTCTTCTAAAAAAGCAGATGCTGAAAAACTTGGGGCTCATCATTTCATACTTACCTCCGATGAAAATGCCATGAAAAATGCTCAAAATAGTTTTGACTTTATTTTGAACACAGTTTCTGCACCTCATGAATACAGTACCTATTTAAATTTGTTGCGTACAAATGGTACTATGATTGTAGTGGGAGCACCTCCCATACCATCACAAGTGCCGGCGTTTAATCTGATTGCCAAAAGAAGAAGCATTATGGGTTCTTTGATTGGCGGTATTAAAGAAACACAAGAGATGCTTGACTTCTGTGCGGAACATAATATTGTAAGCGAAGTCGAAGTGATTGATATAAAAAAAATTAACGAGTCGTACGAACGAATGCTGAAAGGGGACGTGCGCTATCGGTTTGTAATTGACATTGCCTCATTAAAACAATAAAAGTTGTTTTCTCCTTCAACAAGAAAACAAACATACCGGGCATTCGTTATACTCTTCGAATTACTGTAGATTTGCATCATGACCTTTGATGATTTAAATCTTTCCAATCCTTTACGAAATGCCCTAAAAGATCTGGGCTACTCCTTTCCAACTACTATTCAGGAAAAGGGCTTTTCCGTTATCATGTCTGGTAAAGACGTGGTGGGAATCGCTCAAACAGGTACGGGGAAAACCTTTGCTTATCTATTGCCATGCCTTAGGCAATGGCAATTTTCAAAAGAAAAACGTACTCAAATTTTGATTTTAGTTCCGACACGAGAACTCGTTGTTCAGGTAGTGGAAGAAATTAAAAAACTAACGGTCTATATGGAGGTATCGGTCGCAGGAGTATACGGAGGTACGAATATTAATACTCAAAAAGAATTAGTTTTAAAAGGGGCCGAGGTATTGGTGGCTACCCCGGGAAGGCTTATAGATTTGGTATTAAGTGGTGTGTTGAAATTGAAATTGGTAAAAAAAATGATTATAGATGAAGTGGACGAAATGCTTGCCCTTGGTTTTCGTACACAGCTTATTCAAGTGATGGATTTTCTTCCCGTCAAACGACAAAACCTGTTGTTCTCTGCGACTCTTACAGAAGAGGTTGAGACGTTTATTTCAAATCAATTTGCCGATGCTGTAAAAATAGAAGCTGCACCAATGGGTACTCCCTTGGAAAATATAATTCAAACGGGGTATCATGTACCTAATTTTAACACCAAATTAAACCTTCTGGAGCTTCTTCTGATTGAAAATCCGGAAATGCAAAAGGTATTGGTGTTTACATCTACTCGATCATTGGCCGATTACCTATATGAGAAATTAGAAAATATATTTCCCGGTCAAACAGGTGTTATTCATTCTAGTAAAGCACAAAATCATCGGTTCAATGCTATTACGCAATTTCAGAAAGGAACCTTCAAACTCCTTATAGCAACAGATTTGGTGGCCCGTGGATTAGACATTGCAGAAGTGACACATGTGATTAATTTCGATGTTCCGGAGGTGACCGAGAATTATATTCACCGGATTGGAAGAACCGGAAGAGCAGACAAAAAGGGAGAAGCTATAGTATTTATTACGGAGAAAGAAACGCTAAAAATAACCACTATTGAGCGGTTGATGAACCGTGAAATACCTATCACCCCGTTACCAAAAGGATTAAAAATATCATCTGTTCTGACGGAAGAAGAGATGCCCAAAATCAAAATGAAAATCATAGAACCAAAAGTTCCCAAAAGAGAACAATCGGGACCGGCATTTCATGAGAAAAAGGACAAAAATAAAAAGACTAATCAGAAAATCCACCGTGCGGAAGCCTTGAAAATGAAATACAACAAACCGAAAAGTGCTCGGGGTAAAAAAAGAGGATCGTAAATGTTAGCTGGTTTTAGTTAAGAAAAGAGAACGAAACGATACTTCAGGTATGAATGGCTTTGAATTTACCATCCACTACTTTTTCTTTTTCTTCTTCTTGTTATATTCTGTTTCTTCTTTTTCAGCCTCTTTCAGCAACGCCTTCCAGTTATTATTAGTATCTTCCGTAAAATCCAAGGTTTGAGTATAATCTGTACTTTTTATTTCCATCACCTTTATTTCTTTACCAAGGAAAGATTCGATCTCTTCCAGAACATCTTTTTCCTCCATGCTACAAAAAGAAACAGCAAATCCTTTTGACTGTCCACGCCCTGTGCGTCCTACACGGTGAACGTAGTTTTCGGCTACTTCGGGAAGGTCGTAGTTTACTACATAGTTTATATCTGGAATATCAATCCCTCTGGCACTGACATCGGTGGCGATAACCAGCTTTAACGTTCCAGCCCTGAATTCCTTCATTACCTCTGAGCGGTCTTCTTGTCCTTTGCCTCCATGCATGCTTAGGCTTTTAATACCAACTCGTTCCATTGCCTGATGTACTCGTTCCGCGCGTACTTGTGTGCGCACAAAAACGAGAATTTTACTTTCCGGATTTTCTCTTACCAATCGCTCCAAAAAAAAACGTTTGTCGTCCATACTTATAAAGGCTACGGAATGAGTAACGTTTTTGGAAACCGGATCTTTTGGAGAAATCTGAATGCGTATAGGATTTCGCACCAACGAATAAGCAATGTCTTTGATTTCCTCGTTAATGGTGGCAGAGAAAAACAATGTTTGATGAACTTTAGGGAGAAATTTTTTTACATCCTGAATGTCTTTTATAAAACCCAAATCCAGCATGCGATCCGCTTCGTCTAATACTAAAATTTCTACTTTTGTGATTTTAATATGTTTTTGATAAATCAAGTCAAACATTCTTCCGGGTGTAGCTACCAGAATATTGACGCCTTTGTTTAATTGTGCAATTTGAGCCTCTTGTTCCAAACCGCCTGTAATGCACAAGGTTTTCAGAGAGGTATACTTTCCTAGTTTTTCAAATACTTCTGTAATCTGGATGGCCAGTTCGCGCGTAGGCACAAGCACCAAACATTTAATGTCTGATATATAGTGCTCGGGCCTTAGCTGAAGAAGTTTGTCGAGCACCGGAATTGCAAAAGCAGCTGTTTTGCCCGTACCTGTTTGGGCAATGGCCAGTACATCTTCCCCGGCCATAATGGGAGGAATGGATTTATATTGGATATCCGTAGGACGTATAAAACCATTTTCCTCCAGACTTTTCTTTATTTCTTTGGCAATATGATATTTCTCAAATTTCATCGTAGGGTAAATTTACAATAAAAACAGGGATTTAGCTCGCCCAAGGGCTTGAATAGGAATCTAAAAAAAAAGGGTTATAAATATATTCTTCTATAAAGTATGAATGTTTTCTGTTTCTTCTGCTTACTTTGAAAGAAAATGCAACCCTTTCAATTATGAAAACAGCTTCTCTTGCTGAACTTAAAAAGGAACTCAAAACACTTGACGCTGCTCAAATAAAGGAGATTTGTCTGCGTTTAGCGAAATACAGCAAACAGAATAAAGAATTGCTTACCTACCTGCTTTTTGAAGCAGAGGATGAGCAGGCCTATGTCAGTGGGGTCAAAAATATATTGGAAGAGCAGTTTCTCGAAATAAATAAAAGTAATCTTTATTTGGCAAAAAAGGGATTGCGTAAAATTTTGCGAAACGCAAACAAGTTCATCCGATATTCAGGATCAAAACAAACGGAGGTGGAAGTATTGATTTATTTTTGTGAAAAAGTTAAACAGTCCGGGATTCCTATAAATTCCAATCAAGTACTTACGAATATGTTTTTGCAACAACTCAAAAAAATTGACGTTGCCTTGTCCTCTTTGCATGAAGATATTCAATTCGACTACCAAAAAGAGTTAAAGCGTGTGTTGCAATAAAACTTTTTAAAAATCACTTTATTATTTCCGAATGGTAACCTTTTGCCTGTTTTATGCGTTAAATGTATCAATATAGTAGTATGTTTAATAACTAGGATCGATCGGAAAGGAGAAAACAATATGAAAAATAAACTGGTTGCAGGGATGATAGCAGGAATTTATCTACTTGCACTTTCGATAGAAGTAAAAGCGTCGGACAAGGCAGAGAATTCTACTAAAAATAGTACAATCATAACCTCTGGCTCAGAAATAGTGGATTATCCAACGGTTTCATACCCTGAAACCGATGATTTTGCGATAGAAAAAGAAAAAGCAACCTATCATTTATCCTGGCAGGTAGTTATGAGAGAAAGTCTTTCCTATACAGAGATTCAAAGCTCTTCGGATGGGGTGAATTTTACAACAGTAGGTTTTATCGTAAATGATGCCAATAACAAAGGTGCTTCGTTTGATTATTTTGTTCCTTCAGATAAAAATTCTATAAATAGTTTTAGACTTATTCAGTACGGAATAAATGCTCAAAAACATATAAGCGAAGTGCTTTATATTAAATAACAAACAGTTTTAGAAAAACTGTGACAAACAGGTTATACAAAAGGAGTCGCCACTTAGCGACTCCTTTTTTTTTGATCTTTTTAGGATTTCTTTCTATGCTTTTACCAATGAGAGAATGGATTCAAACAAAGCTTTTCCATCGGTATTACTTAACAATGTATCCGCGGCTCTTTCCGGATGAGGCATCATGCCAAATACATTCTTGTTCTTATTGCAAATTCCGGCAATATTTAAAAGAGAGCCATTCGGATTTGATTCATCGGTAATGTTTCCCTCTTTGTCGCTATAGCGAAAAAGAATCTGACCATTGTCTTGAAGTGATTTCATTGTTTCCGAGTCAGCAAAATAACGTCCTTCGCCATGTGCCACAGGTATTTTATAGCCTATAGAAGTGCTAAGTTGCGAAGTAATCAGAGAATCGTTATGCTCGGCTTTTATGTATACGTTTTTGCAAACGAATTTCATCTGATTGTTTCTCAGTAACGCACCCGGGAGTAGATGAGATTCCGTAAGAATCTGAAATCCGTTGCAGATACCCATAAGGTAACCACCCTTTTCCGCATGGCTGATCACATTTTCCATAATTGGTGAAAATCGTGCAATAGCACCAGACCTTAAATAATCTCCATAAGAAAAACCACCGGGAAGGAAAATAAAATCGCATCCTTTTAAATCCGTGTCTTTGTGCCAAAGTTTTTCAACCTCTTGACCCATTATATTTTTTATTACATAAACCAAGTCTTCATCACAATTTGAACCCGGAAAAACGACCACACCAAATTTCATTGCAAAATTTTATTTATATTTATAAAATTATTAATTACGTATGAATGAATTTTTATTTATGAAGTGCCAACTTGAAAGTAGAATTTCAATTTATACAGATTTCTTCCGTCCATTCACTATAGCCAAAATTACGTTTTTCTTTACTAATTCACTTAAAAAAAATACTTTTATCTTATAAACGATTCAAATATGCTTAAATCAATGACTGGTTATGGAGTAGCAATTGCTGAAAATGATCAGCTTTCTGTAATGGTAGAAATCAAATCACTGAATTCCAAGTTTCTCGACCTTTCTCTCCGACTAGCCAAAGAATATGCTGATAAAGAATTAGAAATCAGAAATACGCTGAATACTTCTATTGAGCGCGGAAAGGTGTCTTTAGTGATCGAGGTAAAACAAAAAACAGAGGTAAAGCCAAAAGTGATCCTCAACAAAGATCTTATAAAATTTTATTATCAGGAATTAATAGATGCCGCCGAAAAGGCAGGTGCATCAAAGGAAGATTTATTTCGATCTGCCCTTACTATGCCCGGAGTTGTCGATACGGATTCCCAGCTCAACGACAACGAAGCGGAATGGCAATTTATAATGAACGTTCTTCAGGATGCTATTAAAAAATTTGAAACGTTTCGTTTGGCAGAGGGAAAAGTACTAGCAAGTAAATTTCTCGAATACCTTGGTAAAATAGAAACTTTATTAAAAAATGTAGAAGCGTACGATCCTCAGAGAATAGAAGCGATACGTGAGCGAATTAAAACACATGTTTCTGAATATTCAGCTTCTGAGATGGATAAAGGACGTTTTGAACAGGAGCTTATTTATTATATAGAAAAACTTGATATCAGTGAAGAAAAAGTAAGATTGAAAACCCACATAGAATATTTTAAAGAAACCATGATATCGTCCGACAATAATGGTAAAAAACTTGGGTTTATAGCACAGGAAATAGGAAGAGAAATAAATACAATCGGTTCAAAAGCAAACGATGCCAGTATTCAGAAATGTGTGGTTGAAATGAAAGACGAATTGGAAAAAATAAAAGAACAAGGAATGAACGTATTGTAATTTATTAGTAGAAAATGCATTTAGTCTAAAATTAAAGTGCCGGAAGACTATATAGCTTAACTCTTTTAGAATGAAAAGTAACAATGTATTGAAGTGGACAGGACGGATTTTCGTGGGGTTGGTTGCATTTTTTTTGCTTCTTACGATGTTTCTTTTTCAAAAAATAGACCGCACTCCCTATAAGGAAATGCCTTATTATCATAAAATGTTGGCGCAATTGGACACTTTCCAATTGGATACGAATTTTCAAAAAGGATATTACTTAAAAGCAGGTTGGGCCAAAAGAAACATTACCCCTGATTACTTCCCAAACCTTGCCGGTTATGGTATCAGGGAGAAGGCGAATTGTCTGGAGGATTCTGTATTTGTCAGAACCGTTGTGTTTTCGAATGGGAAAAGTAAAGTAGCTTATATTTCTGTTGACCTCCTCATTTTTCCTCCTATCATCGAGGAAAGAATCCGGAAAATAACGGAAAAATTGGGATATAAATCTGAAAATCTTTATTTATCCGCTACCCACACGCATAGTGCTCCGGGAGGTTGGGTTGCTGGTCCGGCAGGGAAATTACTGGCAGGTACCTACGATGAAGCGTATGTAGCCCGTGTTGTGGAGGATATTATCCTGACCATAAAAAATGCTGAGATGGATATGGAAGAAGCGATTACCGGTTTCGGACAAATAAAAGCCTCTTCTTTTGTAAGCAACCGACTTAGTATGCCGGATAGTAAAGTAGATCCATGGATACGTATCTTTAAAATAAAAAAGAAATCAGGCAAAGAGGCGGCCATCATTATTTACTCCGCTCATGCAAATTGTCTGAAGATGAAATATACATGCGTTTCTGCAGATTATCCCGGAAGAGTAATTCATCAATTAGAAAACGATCATACGCTTTCGTTTGCCATGTATTCAGCCGGCATGGTTGGAAGTCATATTCCTGTTAATTTATACCAAAACGGGACACAATTATTAGATGAAACGTATTTGCATGCTTATGGGGATAGTATTGGAAACCTTATCAGCAAAAATATTGACAGCATTCCATACAAACCAGGCAACAGGTTATCATGTGCTGTTTTAGACCTTCCGCTTCGCGAACCTCATCTAAAAATATCGAAAGACTGGCGGGTTCGGCCTTGGGTCTTTGATTTACTCTTTGGCCCTTATAACCCTAAAATCAAACTTCTAAAAATAAACGACGTCCTTTTCATTGGCACACCTTGTGATTTCTCAGGAGAGTTGATGGAGGATTTCGAACAAATTTGTACTGAAAAGAAAATTCAATTGGTAATTACAAGTTTTAATGGTGGCTATATAGGCTATATCAATGTAGACAAATATTATGATTCCGAAAAGGAAGAAACCCGGAATATGAACTGGTTTGGTCCCTATAACCAAACTTATTTTACTGAAATTATTTTGCGTATTCTTAAAAAAATTTGAAGCGACCTTTTGTACGGATTTGAATGTAATCGGCTTCTTCCAACACTTCCCCATTGTTTCTAAAAACAGCTTTATATTCTCTGGTTTCAGAATAACCGGTTTCGTTAGGACGGAGGTCAATATAAGAAGTTTCTTTTGTTTCAGTTAGAAGAATAAAATCAACATCCGTCCCTCTTTTACAATAAATAAGGATGGATTCATTGAAATCCAAATCAAAATTCAAGATTACCTTTTCTTTAGACCGCACAATACGTAAGTAGGGCTTTATAGGAAAATCGTTTTGTATGGCCAATCTCTTTTTATTAACGATACCGCCCTCCGAAAATGAAATCAATCCACTATGCATAGTAATATTTGTTAAAGAATAAAGTCCATTACACTACAAGTTTACACAAGAATATCGGTAGAAGGTAGTCGTTGTAAGAAATCAATTCAATTAAATAGTTTTGATACACAAGAGAATGCGCATATATTAAGGATTAAATATTTTTGCAGTAGTAATACGTATTCATTATTAACAAACCGGTAAGAAATACCATGAAAATAACCAAAATGTAAAAATCGTTCCATGTAATGTTAGATTAAGAAGGGGGTTTTATATATTTGTTTTATTCAAGTTTATTATATTTTATACAACGCTGTTACTCAATATCTAAAAGAATATGAATAAAAAAGTAATGCTGATGATCCTCGACGGATGGGGATTGGGATCTAACCCGGAAGTATCTGCAATCGCAAAAGCTAAAACCGATTTCATCGACGCTCTTTATAAAAAGTATCCACATAGTAAACTGGAAGCTTCTGGTCTTGCAGTAGGGCTTCCAGAAGGGCAAATGGGAAATTCTGAAGTAGGACACATGAATCTGGGTGCAGGAAGAGTGGTATACCAGGATTTAGTAAAAATAAATCTTTCAGTAAAGGAAAAAACGCTTGGCAAAGAAGCGGTGTTGGTAGAGGCGATGCACTATGCTAAAGCTAACGGTAAGAAAATTCATCTGCTGGGACTTGTGTCAGACGGTGGTGTACATGCACACATTGATCA
>DATHPH010000255.1:0-3028 GCA_035484095.1 Cytophagaceae bacterium
CAAAGGTTATGATAGGAATCAAGGCCCTTATTAGGTTGACGAAATTTGAGGATGTTAAAGATGCTTTGCTGGCTATCGGGGTAGAATTTTTTACGTATTACGATGTCAGAGGTGTCACGTTTCAGGCCGAACAAAAAGGAACTTATCGGGGAACTTCTATCATGGATTCCTCTTCCGTTCAAAAGAGAGTGTTGGAGTTGGTTGTTCCGGAGGAAGAATCCAAGGAAGTAGTAGACTGTATAAAAAAAGCAGCCTCCACCGGTGTGGTAGGAGACGGTAAAATATACACGTTTGAAATTAAAAATTCGGTGCGAATCAGTAGTTAAAAAGTATAAGAAGGAGCAACGTTAAACAAAATTAAAATTATGGATACTGTTATTAGTGATTCTACCAGCTATCTGATGAACGAAGGATATGCCAACGATGCAATGCATCACTTAAACCAAGCCGTTATGGATTCGCTTGTTTCTGCCAATAAAACCATTGGATTGTTGAAGGAAAAAATGGATATGCTCGATAAAGCGACGCTTGAAAACAGTTATAAAACGGACAACTTATGGATGATGATTGCCACTGGTCTTGTATTCATTATGCACTTGGGTTTCGCAACATTGGAATCAGGCTTGACTACGGCAAAGAATACGATCAATGTCTTATTTAAAAATACCTTTATTCCTTGTATCAGTTTACTTACGTTTGCTTTTTGCGGATTTGGATTGATGTACCCGGGTTTTGAAATGGGGGTGTCAAAAGATTTTATAGGATTCAATACCTTTGGAATCTCGTTGCCACCAAATGGCGACACTATTCTTTACAATGGCAAGTTTACCTTTTGGACTGATTTTCTTTTCCAAGGAATGTTTGCCGCTACCTGCGCTACGATTGTATCCGGAGCAGTGGCAGAGAGGATAAAACTCACCAGTTTTATCGTTTTCTCTCTGATATACGTTACGTTTGTATATCCGATTATAGGAAGTTGGAAATGGGGGTACGGCTGGCTTAATACACTAGGTTTTTATGATTTTGCGGGTTCTACACTCGTACATTCAGTAGGTGGCTGCGGTGCATTGGCGGGAGTTCTTATCTTAGGACCACGTATCGGAAAATATCATAAAGACAGAATTAATCCGATTCCCGGACATAGTGCTACCTCTGCAGTAATAGGTACCTTCATGTTGTGGCTGGGCTGGTTTGGGTTTAACGGTGGTTCTGTTTTGTCCGCAGCACCGGGCGAAGTATCCAGAGTATTGGTGATGACCTCACTTGCGGCGGCGGCGGGAGGAGTGGTCTCCTCTTTTTTCATTTATATTTTAAGCAAAAAATTTGACATTAGTATGGTCCTCAATGGAATTCTCGCCGGATTGGTAGGCATTACGGCAGGGGCTGATAAAATGGGGGTACTGGATGCTGTCTTCATCGGATCCATCGCCGGAATCCTGGTGGTTTCTTCTGTACTTATTCTTGACAAATGGCGGGTAGACGATCCTGTGGGAGCTATTTCCGTTCATTTAGTAGGCGGAATCTGGGGAACCTTAGCCGTTGGTTTGTTTGGAGACCTTGCAGGTTTGAATCAATTAACACATCAACTGATTGGAATTATTTCCTGCAATATAACAGCATTTGTAGCAGCCTATTTGATATTCCTAGCATTAAAGCATACGATGGGTTTGCGTGTATCTGAAGATCATGAAATCAATGGGTTGGACCTTAAAGAACATGGCGTAGAGGCGTATCCAAATTTTTCTTTAAAGTAAGTATGGAATCAGAGTATGATAGAAGAGTACGGAAAATTTTAATCAACACTGCCATTGTTTCTGCGGTGAGTATTATTACTTATTTGCTTTATAGTACCATCGAAAAAAATAAAATTATTTCTGAAAAAAATCAGCAACTTATGATGGATAGTATGACCATCGTGGCAAAGGTTGGAGAACTCAAAGCGTTGAAAAATGCCTACGAAAAACTCGAACAAGAAAGAGACTCGTTTGGGCTTACCAACGATTCGTTGGCACTTATGGTGTCTACGCTGAATAGTTATATTGCGGAAGTTCAAAAGAAAGACTCGCTTAACACCACTAAGATTTGGCAGCTTAATACAATCATAAAAACAGCGAAGCGAACACTCATAAAAGAGAAAAAAGAACTGGTCCTTATTGAAGAAACAAATAAAGTGGAAACGATAAAAATACCGGCTACAAAAAAGGTGTTTGAATACGAAGCGGAGCCTTCCGGTGTTGTTTCTTTTCAGGTTGATCAGTTGGAACTGGAACCAGTAGGGAAAAATGGTAAAGTGTTAAAGAAAGACCAATACACAAAAGAGTTAGTCAAACATATCCGATTAAAATTTGTGATTGTACAAAACGAGTTGTCGAAAGAGATACAGAAAATTTTCTCCATTCAATTGATTGAACCGGATGGCAATCCTTATAAATTTAATCCGGAATTTGATTACATAAAACTAGATAACCAGAAAGTACATTTGACGAATCGTAAAAAAATAGAATTTTATAAGGGAGACACCAAAGTTTCATTTTTTTATCCGAAATCTACTCCCTTTAAGCCTGGCAAAAATACCATTCAATTGTATTGCGAAAACAAGTTGATGTCTGAACAGACGATAGAGATTAAATAGGATTTGCTGGCCTAACAACTTATTCGCATAAGCTGAATTTTTTAAACTTGATCTACGGAATATGAATTATCTTTTCAGTTGTTATCTTTTAATACTTTTTTTCACTGTATCCTGGCCTAATAAATTGGCCATCGATTCGTACAAGGCAGAATATTTTTGTTTGAAAGCAATGGGCAACTCAAAGAAATAGACTACTGCAAGAGCAAAGTATTCGTCCTTTACACGATCATCCGTTTCCATATTTTGAAACATACCCCCCATAAAATTGTCCACCTCTTGCAAAGATACTTTCTCCCATTGACTGAATTTTTTTGCCTCAAAAATTTTATAGGCTTTGTCTTGAAGACGATTATCTCTGGCCAACGCCATTGCCATTACTTTTAATCCTTCGTTCTG
>DATHPH010000256.1:0-2650 GCA_035484095.1 Cytophagaceae bacterium
ACAGTTTATCAAAGGCAAATGGTTTTATAGAAAGAGAAGTGCTTTTTGGAAAAGATGTGTTAAAACTGAACACGTATGATGGTGTCCCTCCAATTTGCATCCAAATTAAGGAAGCAACCTTCAAATATCATCCTGATTGGTTTTTAAATTTTGAATACAAAGAAGAGCAAGCAAGAGGATTGAATTTTTCTGAAGATTTATTCAGTCACGGAAATTTTATTGTCCCATTAAAACAGGGAAGTAAAGTAGGTGTTGTCATCTCAACAGAAGAATTTCACCATCTTGATGCAGAAAAACTTTTACAGGAAGAAAAATTACGCAGAGAAAATTTATTTGAACATCTTCCTATTCAAAATAATTTAACAAAAATATTGGCACTTGCCGCAGATCAATTTGTTGTAAAGCGCGGGGAAGATTTAAAAACAATTATTGCAGGATATCATTGGTTCTCGGATTGGGGAAGAGATACAATGATTGCACTTCCTGGTATCTGTTTAGTCAATAAAAAATACGAGGATGCAAAAAAAATCATTCGTGCCTTTTCACAATACATTGACAAAGGAATAATACCGAATCGTTTTCCGGATTCAGGAGAGACTCCTGAATATAATACCGTTGATGCTACACTATGGTATTTTATTGCTATTAAAAAATACCTTGATTATACTGATGATAAAGAATTTGTGTTAAATGAAATGTATCCTTATTTGAAAGATATTATTTCATGGCATGAGAAGGGCACACATTATGATATCCATGTAGAAGAAGATGGACTTTTATTTGCGGGTGAATATGGCGTGCAGCTCACTTGGATGGATGCCAAAATAGGCAATTGGGTAGTTACCCCTCGTATGGGAAAACCTGTTGAAATAAATGCTCTTTGGTACAACAGTCTTATGATTCTTTCGGAATTTGCAACCCTGAAAGGTGAAACCAATGATTATAAAGAATACAGTGCAAAAGCCGAAAGAGTAAAAAAAATATTTAAAGAAACTTTTATTATAAAAGACAAAGGTTATTTATATGATTTCATCAATATTTATGAAAAAAATGATGATATCAGACCCAACCAGATATTTGCATTGAGTCTTCCTTTTGAAATATTAGACAAAGCCACTTCACTCTCTGTCTTAAAAACAGTGGAAGAACATTTATTAACACCATTCGGTCTTCGCAGCTTATCACCGGACCATTATCGTTATGAAGGACATTATGGAGGAAATCAATGGTCAAGGGATGGTGCTTACCATCAAGGCACTGTATGGTCATGGCTACTTGGACCCTATATCACCGCTAAAATAAGACTGGAAGGGGATACAGGGAAAATGGCAGTAGAAAGGCTTTTGAACAGTTTTCAATATCATTTTTCCGATGCGGGAATCGGAACTATTTCAGAAATTTTTGACGGAGATGCTCCTCACTATCCAAAAGGATGTATTGCACAGGCCTGGAGCGTAGCAGAAGTTCTACGTGCCTATTTAGAAAATGTAAAAAAATAAATTATTCTGTAAATACAAACGCTCCGCTTTTTCTAACATCATAAAAATCCTTCACAGAGATGGAGGATTTTTCTTTTACAGAAGAATCTATTAACACAGTGGAAGATAAATTTATTAGTTCTTTCTTAAACCATTTATAGGTATTATCATTACTTAAGATGATGTAATTTATCTCCCTTAGAAATGCACTTGGAAATTTTATCTTTTCATCGTACCTGTTAATTCTTAAAATTTTTAGTCCTTCCCATATTAACAATTGTCCATATCCACAGGAATTGGTAGCAAGAAAATTCGAGTCTCCAAATGAAGTAAAAATCAGCGTAGAAATTCTTCTTTCAGCCAGATGATTGTATACATTAAATTTAAAATTTTTAGTTTCTTTAGAATAAATACTGTCCGAAATAACGATTGCCTTCCCCTTATAGACAAGGCTGATGACAGTTTCTCCTTTTACATTATAAAGAGCGAATGTTTTCCTGTCTGCATTTAATTTACTGTTACAAAACATTGAAAGGGAAAAGATAAGAAAAAAAGAGAAAGAAATAACGAGGCTTTTGTATTGCTTATTTTTGATTGAGAAAAAAAATAGTATAATAGTTATATAGAGTAAAACCAATTCATAAGAATTTAAATATATAAAATCAGCCTTCAGGTAGACAGTGTTTAATGGGAAACTTACCAAATAATTCATGCTTTTAACTATATAATCCGTGATCCATAAAAACAAGGAGGAAATAACAGGAATCTTATATAGTATTAGTCCAACGAGGCCAGTATACAGAGCTAGAGAAGACAAGGGAACGATTATTAAATTATATGGCAAAAACAATAATGGGAAAGTATGAAAATAATAAATGCTCAAAGGAGAAACAGCAAGCTGAGCCGCCAGAGACAAAGAAACTAATGAAATTAGTTTCTTTACTATATTTCTTTTAACCTCTAGTCCACTTTCTAAAATAGGCGAAATATAGGCAATTCCTATCACTGCCATAAAAGAAAACTGAAACCCGACATCCAACAACCATTGAGGCTCTATACATAAAATGACAAAAGCAGAAAACGAAAGTGTATTGTATATTCCTGAATTTCTACGAAGAATGCTTGCGATCAAAAATATTGAAAACATTGTCACAGCCCTCACCACTGACGGG
>DATHPH010000257.1:0-7709 GCA_035484095.1 Cytophagaceae bacterium
AAAAGACGGAAGATTACCATGTTCCTGAAGAATTTCAGGATAAATTGCACAAAATGCCTGCCTTAAAAAAAGCCTTTGAAGCATTAACCCCCGGCCGGCAGAGAGCATATTTATATTATTTCTCACAGCCCAAACAATCCAAAACCAGGGAGTCAAGGATTGAAAAAAGCATGCCGCAAATTCTTAAAGGGAAAGGATTAGATGATTAGGTATTCCGACGTTAATGAACAAAAGGAGGCGATACGTTTTGTAGCATTCTGGTATTTCAAATATTCAGATAAAGATATTTTTGTTAATTTATAGACACAATGAATCCAAAGATTGATCTATATTTAAGTAAACTTGAAAAATGGCAGCAAGAACTGGAGCAATTGCGAAAGATCATTCTTGACTGTGCCTTGACGGAAGAATTAAAATGGAGTGTTCCTGTTTATACGTTTCAGGGAAAAAATATAGTTGGGATAAACGGGTTAAAAGAGTTTTGTGCTCTTTCTTTTTTCAAAGGAGCTTTATTAAATGATATAAATGCTCTTTTTGTTCAACCTGGAAAGAATACGCAATCAGGGCGATGGATTAAGTTCTCCTCTGTTCAGGATATCATTAAGATGACCCCGATCTTAAAGGCCTATATTTATGAAGCTATTGAAGTAGAAAAGGCAGGTTTGAAAGTGACTTTAAAAACGACTGCTGATTTCGAAATTCCTAAAGAGTTTCAATATAAATTGAGTGAAATTCCTTCCCTTAAAAAAGCGTTTAATGCATTGACTCCCGGACGACAAAGGGCATACCTTCTTTATTTTTCTGCACCAAAATTATCCAAAACCAGAGTGTCCAGGATTGAGAAAAGCATACCTCGGATCTTTCATGGAAAGGGATTAAGTGATTAGGTAGCTCTATTTTTTTTAATTGTTTTATTCTTTTACTTAAAAATAACAATCAAAAATTTGCTGTTAAATAGTGGCATAGTATATTTGTCGTCATATAGCGAAATAATGATATTAAGAAGAGATATTTTTCAGGCAATAGCAGATCCCACGAGAAGGTCAATTCTTTTGCTTCTCGCTTCACAAACGATTACCGCTGGAGCTATCGCTGATAATTTTGATACCGCAAGGTCTACGATTTCCAAACATCTCCAAATACTAACAGAATGTGGACTAGTGGAGTCAAACCAACAAGGCAGGGAGATATTCTACCAAATCAAAATCGAGCGAATGAACGAAATTGATCTTTGGGTAACGCAATTGAAGGAAATTTGGGAAGATCGCTTTGATAATCTTGAACGGTACATAGAAAAAATTAAAAACCGTAAAAAATAAAAAAATGGAAAAAACAGAAACCAGGGAAATACGAATCTCGAGAACTTTTAAGGCTCCTATTGAGCTGCTATGGGAAGTCTGGACCAGCCCTGAACATATAGTAAACTGGTGGGGACCAAACGGTTTTACCAATACAATTCACAAAATGGACTTTCAAGAAGGAGGAGAGTGGAAATTGACAATGCACGGACCTGATGGAACAAATTATCCTAACAGCAGTATTTTCAAGGAAATTATTCCGCTCAAGAAAATCGTATTTGAGCACTTCTATCCTAATTTCATAACTACAGTTCTTTTTGAGTCTAATGGGGAAGAGACCACCATAGACTGGTCGATGCTATTTGATACGGCAGAGATGCGTGAAACTGTTGTAAAAGTGCATAAAGCCGATGAAGGACAAAAACAAAATATAGAAAGACTTGAAAAGTATCTCTCTCTATCAATTAATAAATCAGGCAATGTATAAAGCTTCTATTGACAATACTTATTGTTTATGGTAGCGTAAACGACAGAGTGAAAGTAAAGGTCTTTATTTTATCGAATTTAATTTCAAATGATTTATTTGGAATAGTTTTGACTTGGTCTTATAAATATTACAGATCGACTCATTTCGTTGTGCGTGAAATTGATTTGTTTGGCGTTTTCTTTTAGAATTTTTAAAATTACTCTGGCAATCCCATGCCTTCGTTAATCAACTTTATCAGGCTATTTGTTAGATGTCCATCCCATCCCACTTCACAATCATTGTAACATTCAATTCCTGGCACCAAACCAATATGCGTGAAATTAATTTGCGTATTATTCCCTTTTTCAAAAGTTTCAAAAATAACTTCAGTACCCTTCCATTCTTTCTTGTTTGTAATCCAATGCAAATTACAATCCATGACTTTCCAAACTACTTTTTTGTTTGTGATTACTTCACTGATTTTAAAATCTACAAATGTTTCTCCAAAACGAACGGTAAACGTATCTTTTAATTTCTGTGCTTTGCCTTTAAAATCTTTTGCCCACCAAAGATTTACTTGACTGATTCTTTTCATCGCTTCAGCTGTGGAAGCATTTACAATTATGGTTCTGCTAAAATTTTTCATTTTCATTTTACGGAATCGTTCATTAATATTTATTGATAAAGTTGTTTGGCAACTCTGCCTTCGTTAATAAAGTTGAATAACCAGTCTTTAATTACCATGTTCCAGCCTTGCGCACATCGCATATAACATTCTTTTTCGGGTACAAGTCCTTCATGTGTGAAGTGAAGTTTAGTTTTATCTTCTTCCATAGTTATCTCAAAGATCATTTTAGTGTTTGTCCATTCCTGGTTGTCTTTTTCAAGCCAATAAAGAGTAGCTTCGGTAACAAGCCAAATAATTTTTTTGTTTGGAATAACTTCAATCAATTTTTGTTTTGAAAAATGAGTGTTAGGATGATGAATAATAAATTCATCATTGAGTCTGCTGCTGTTGCCTTTAAAATCTTTTCCTCCCCACCATTTCGAAACATCGTTCGTCAGATAATTGAAAACATCGTTCGGAGATTTTTCGACTTCAATCGTAACAGTATAATTTTTGGTTTCCATTGTTTTTTTTTAATTTTAAAATTTATTGGGAAAACCTTTTCCTTGTGTAATGTATTTGAATAAACTATCTTTTATATAGGAGTTCCATGCATTCTCACATTGATTGGCACAATCTAACTCTGCCAAACCAAGATGGGTAAACGTAATTTGTGTTAAATCATTTACGGTTGACACTTCCCAAATTATTTTTGTACCATTCCACTCTTTTAATTTGGTATTCCATGGGAGGTTGCAATCTATGACGGACCAAACCACTTTTTTATCTGGAATTACTTCGATTATGTTAAACGTTTTCCAGGTCGTTCCAAAATGCACAGTAAAAGTGTCATGAAGATCTTTGGATTTTCCTTCAATATTTTCAACCCACCATTCCGATATGTGACTAATCTTTTCTAATGCTTCTTTTGCTGTAATATGCGCCGAAATGCTACAAGTAAATTCCTGCTTTTTCATTTGTTGCTTGTTTTATTGTTTAATAGTGTTTCTAGTTTTTTCAGTTTTCTTTCCCAGAATTTATCAAAGTAGTTTATCCAATCCTGTAATTCATCAAAGCCATCTTTCTTTAGTGTGCAATGGCGTTCTCGACCAATGTCTGTAATGGAAATAAAGCCTGCGTTGTACATTATTTTTATGTGTTTTGAAACAGCTGGCCGGCTCATGTTAAAATTTTCAGCCAAAGCATTTATGGTCATGCTGTCTTTTGATAATAGTCGCATCATTTGCCTGCGGCTTGGATCGGCAATTACCTGAAATGCATCCAATGGTTGTGTCGTCATTTTTTAATCGTGTTTAAGTGTTCAATCAAGCCGTTTATTAATATGGTCCAACCGTTCTTGTGTCCGGTATAATCTTCTATTGAAATAAAACCATGGTGTACTAAGTGTAACTCCGTTCCGTTTTCTTTCGGAACAAGCTTCCATACAACTGTTGAGTCGAAGCGTTTATTGTCATTGGCAGTATTGGCTTGCCATGAATACGAAAGCTGGGTATATGGCTTTACTTCGAGTACTTCGCAATGAGTCAGACAATTATTTTTACCAATGAAGTAGAATTTATGTCCTACTATCGGTTGAAAATCTGTTTTCGCCAACCATTGTTCTAATAGTTCAGGTTTCGTAAGGTAATCCCATACCTCCTGTGGAGACTTGTTAAACAGCCATATATGGTTAATTTCTGATGTCATTCTGATTTTTTTTAACAGTACTTAAGAATTCACCTAACCGGTTTCCTAAGAACGTCCAACCATTGTTGTGACTGGTATAATCTTCTAGCGCAATGAAACCATGATGTATTAAATGTAACTCCGTTCCGTTTTCTTTTGGAACAAGCGTCCAGACAACTGTTGAATTAAAAGGCTTACCGTCTTTGTCTGATTTTTTCTGCCATGAATACGAAAGCTTGGTAAATGGGTTTATTTCCAGGACTTCGCAATAATGTTCACAACCTGACGTACTGATGAAACAGAATTTATGACCAAGTATTGGTTTGAAATCTGTTTTCATCAACCATTGTTCTAATAGTTCAGGATTGGTAAGATATTCCCAAACCTCCTGTGGTGTCTTATGAAAGTACCACGTTTGTTTCACTTCTTTTTGCATGATAAGTAACTTTAAGGTTACGCAAATATATAAGTAACTTTTAAGTTACGCAAATATTTATTGTTTTTTTTGAATAAAATAAATCATGGGAGAAGTGGGCTTTGCCTGTAAGGTGAATTTTATGGAAAATCAGACTAATAAATATAAAAGGATTTATTGTTTATATTGTACGTAATTTAAGTGTTCATTTTTGATGGACACTTAAAAGAAAGAGAAATAAAAGGGGGTAGAAATCACTTTTTAAAATGAAAATACGTAAAGAAAAACCCATAAATAGTGGCAGAGACTTTATTGGAGCAGGTTTTAAAAAAGTTGTTGGTACAGGAGTAGCGGGTCCACTATTTTTATCAGTATGCACAGATAACAAAGAAAAGGAAGAACAATAAATTTCTACACCGGAAGATCTAATGCAAGAGCACGGTGTTCTTAACCGAATTTTGTTCTTTTATGTTTTTTGCGAAATTAAACTTAGTACTAAAGAAATATTTCCTATAGAGACAATGTCTGATTCAGCAATAATCATCAGAAATTTTATCGAAGATTACCATGAGAAGCAGGAAGAAAATTATTTATTTACACGCGTTAGGAAAGCCAATCAATGAATGCATTGATTTGGTTGATGTTCTGTTGAAGAAGCATCAGGCAGAAAGGAAAATTACCGACCAAATAATGCAGCTCACGAAACAAGGGATCATAAATGATACGTCTATCAAAAATTGATTAAGTTGATAAATTTACTTAGTATCATGTATTGCTCACATGAAGCAAGGGAAGATTCTATTTTGCTTTCTGCTTTTATAAAAATCGTATCACAGCATGAATACGACACATTGGGAGAAGAATTTGAAAAGAATGAACTTAGAATACTTGGGGAGGATGGTTTTACAAAAATGGTTGATAAGATTTTTGTTATAGAGAAAAAATTAGGGATTTATGATTTATCACAATTTACGCCTGGCAATATATGAATGAGATCATTATTATTTCTTTAGCTGCTTTTATTACAGCTATTCTGACTTTCTTTTCAGGGTTTGGGTTAGGGACTATTCTTACCCCTGTATTCCTGGTTTTCTTTCCTGTGGATCTAGCCATTGCGCTGACAGGAGTAGTGCACTTTTGTAATAATCTTTTCAAAATTTTTTTGGTTGGAAAGCATGTCGATAAGGAAGTATTGCTCCGTTTTGGGATTCCTGCAGTCGTTGCTGCTTTTATAGGCTCCTGGCTATTGTTAAATGTGACGGATATAGAGCCGCTCTTTACCTATCATATTGGTGAAAAAAGGATAGAAGTGTTTCCTGTGAAATTTATCATTGCTCTATTATTGATATTTTTTGTGATGATCGACTTTATTCCCTATTTTAAAAATCTTGAATTTGGCAAAGAAAAACTTCCGATCGGAGGAATGCTGAGCGGGTTTTTTGGAGGGTTGTCAGGTGTTCAGGGAGCATTACGAAGTGCCTTTCTTGTGAAGGCAGGGCTTTCCAAAGAAGCTTTTGTAGCAACCACAGTAGTCATTGCTTGTTTTGTAGACGTTACCCGTCTTTCTATGTATGCAACCCGTTTTACTAAATCAGGACTTCATGAAAATTGGGAATTGGTTCTATTCGCCACCTTTTCCGCCATTGCAGGAGCTTACATCGGCAATCGTCTGCTTAAAAAAGTAAGTCTGAAATTTGTTCAAATACTTGTTGCAGTGATGTTAGTAGTGATTTCACTATCCTTAGGGGCAGGGCTGATTTAATACAAGACGAATGTTTTTTCTGTCTTTTAGAATATCCAAAATAGTTACACACTCAAAAGCAGAGCCATGGGCGACGAAGTATAAGTTTCTTCCATCTGCCTTAGTGCTTCTTCCTTTACCTTCTGCAATATCCAATGGGATGCTGAGAGCTGCCCTTTTGAGTTGATTGGTAATTTTTTATCAATCGAAGAATTTTCATAAGCAAATGCCAATATGCTTTGGTTAAATAATTTTACCCTTTGATAGACGAGGAGTTTTTCAAATTCGAACATAAAAAATAAAATTAAAAATGATAAAAAATAAGTATGGAGTATAGAGCGTGAGCAGAGAGGTTTTTCCTCCATACTCATACTCCATACTCCACCTATACCCCTGGTGAGCATCATATCACTTAATTTGCTTCGAGGAATACAGGAAATCATGGATTTTAAAGAAATTTTCTACATATAAATTTTACTTAACTTATCTGATTATCTGAAATGGAACGTTAATTTATTTTAAAAATATTGACAATTAGGTAGTTATATAAAAAAAATAAATTTTTAGAAAAAAGTGTATTCAGAAATATGAACCTCTCAACAAATAATATTTGAGCTTTTCAACAAAGTAGTTTGTGTTATTTAGTCAGAACTTTGTCCTATACAAATTTAAACAACGAAGCAATGAAAAATTCAGAAATTGTATTAGACAAAGCATACATCATCACCGGACCAACTTCGGGAATAGGTCATGCTACAGCATTAGAACTTGCCAAACAGGGTACCGTTATATTAGTTGGACGTAGTAGAGAAAAACTTCAACAATTAGAAATGCTGATAAAGCAGACAGGACATAATGCAGTGTCTGTAGTATGCGACGTTTCAGATATAACAAGTGTGAAAAAAGCAGCAAAGAAAATCTTGGAATTTAAGCTTCCAATTGCAGGATTACTTAACAACGCAGGTATAATGCCACAAAAAGCAACAAAAAATGCGCAAGGGTGGGATATGACGTTTGCAACTAATCATCTTGGTGCGTTTGCATTAACCGAAGCACTTACACCACATCTTCCTGACGGAGCAAATGTAGTGTTTATTGCTTCCGCTATTGAAGACCCCGAACGCAAACCCGCAAAAGTAATGGGAATGAAAGGCGGTCGTTATATCTCTGCTGAAGCAAGTACCCATGGTGAATGGAAGGATGGTGGTTCTAAAATGCTAGGTATTGATGCTTATGCCACGTCAAAACAATGTATTCTTGCTTCGGCAATGGCTTTTGCACGGGAAAATCCGAGATTGCATTTCAATGCCGTAGAACCGGGAATAACTCGCGGAACAAATCTTGGTGGTGAAAGTATCAATCCCGTTGTTCGTTTCCTGTTCGGACAATTAATGTCAATACTTCCACCTTTTTCTAAATACAGCAGCACGCCTAAAAAATCAGCAAAAGTCATCACAAAGATTTTGACAGGTACGTCGGGCAAGTCAGGTATATAC
>DATHPH010000258.1:0-1597 GCA_035484095.1 Cytophagaceae bacterium
CGTCTTCCGTATATAAATATACTCCCTGGGCAGATTGCACTAATACATTATTCTCTCCAACCAGTGATGAATATGGATGCCAAATAATTTCCTTGTCTTTTGCAGTAAGATGATTATTCATCCCAGTTTTCAAAAAGTTTAATGGCATAATGCATGACCATTTCCTGATTTATAATTTTCTCCGGCAAGATACGAAGCAAACATCTATATCCGGATTTTTTAAGAATAATATTTTCCGTTTCCGGATTGGACAAACCATTGAAAATAATTCCTTTTACTGTTACATTTCTTCTTTTCAATTCTTGAATAGTAAGCAATGTATGGTTGATACTTCCCAAATAATTATTAGACACTAAAATAATTTCAGCATCAAACTTAACAGCAATGTCAATGACAAAATCGTTTTCGTTCAGAGGTACTAAAACACCTCCTGCCCCTTCGATGACAATAGAATTCCCCCCATTTTGAGGGAGCAAAATTTTTGCAAGATCAATGGTTACTCCCTCTTCCTTCGCCGCAGCATGTGGGGAAATGGCATTTGAAAACAAATAAGATTCTTCATAACAAAAAGAATGTCCATTATTAATAAGTCGGGCAACCGTTTCTACGTCCCGATTTTCCTTTCCAGATTGAATTGGTTTCCAATAATCGGCTTGTAGTGCCTCTGTAAGAATAGCACTTACAATTGTTTTTCCGGAATCGGTTCCAATGGCAGTTACAAAATAATTCATATAAGTTCGTTTACGGATTGTACAAGCAGCGTTAGTTCTTCCTGTGTATTAAAGGTATGGAGGCAAATCCGTATACGTTCCTCTCCCTCTTTCACTGTAGGGGAAAGTATAGCCCTGATATCCATATTTTTACGTTGAAGAAGTGTCGCAATTTTTTTTGCTTCCGCATTACCCGGCATTCTAAATACTTGAATCGGACTAAAACTATCTATATAAAATTTCGAATCAACAATTTTCGAAGATAAATTATTTTTAAAATTTCCAATCTTTTCAGATAACGATCTTGCTAATTCAGGATTCTTTCTGACATAATCGAACGAACATTTTACAGAAGCAACACTGTGCAAAGGAAGTGCTGTTGTATAAATAAATGGACGTGAAAAATTAACCAAATAATCCATTAAAATTTTGGAACCGGCTAGGCAAGCTCCATGTATCCCCATTCCTTTTCCAAAAGTATAGATGCGTGCAAAAATTCTATATTCTATATTCAAGTCACATGCTATCCCATTACCATTTATACCAAAAATCCCGGTGCTATGTGCTTCGTCTAAAATGATATGAGCTCCGTACTTTTCACATAGATCTACGAGTTCTGAAAGTGGTGCCGTATCACCATCCATAGAATAAACAGATTCCAGTACGACAAATAAATTTCCGGTACCCTTTTTCAGCTTTCCTTCCAAATCTTCCAAATCGTTGTGCTTAAAAGGAAAACGGCTGGCGAAACTAAGACGAGATCCATCTTTCAGACTAGCGTGTATCAATTCGTCGTATATAATTGTATCCCCCTTTTTAGGAACAGAAGAAAGAATGGCGATGTTTGCATTATATCCAGAATTCATAAGGAGTACCTTTTCTGCCCG
>DATHPH010000259.1:0-13800 GCA_035484095.1 Cytophagaceae bacterium
ATTATTTTTGTATGTTTCGTGCTATCCTGTTTATACAGATCGATCGATTTTTTTGCTCCATCAAACTTTACATAATATCCTTTCGGATTATTTTTAAAATCGGAACGGTCACTGACCAAGTAAACGCAAGCCCAATTGGAAGCAGTGATGGAAAGATCCAGTTTTGCATAAAAATTCCATTCCGTATCTCTGCATCTTTTATTGGCGGTAGAAAGATAGAGCGTTGAAGCTACGTTTGGTCCATTACTTTGAAGTTGTAAAGCAGCATTGACGCTGAAAAAAGTTGTTTCTCCGGCCCATGGAGGGTTATTCTTAAAGTCGCCGTCCGAAAAAGATTCCTCTACCTGACCAAAAGAAGATAAATGGGTTGCCCAAAAAATGAAGAATAAATAAGCCCTTTGCATATCAAATAATTAGAATAAATTCATTTACTTTGCACCGCTTTTTGCAGATGCGGAAAAATCAAAAATTAAAAACCAATACGGCTGCCTAAAGATAATTCAATTTAATTATTTATTAAAAGAAAAATAAAATGAAAATTGCAGTAGTAGGTGCTACCGGATTAGTAGGTGGCGAAATCCTGAAAGTTTTGGAAGAAAGAAATTTTCCAGTTACAGAATTAATTCCGGTAGCTTCAGAAAAGTCTGTAGGGTTGGAAGTAAAATTTAAGGGTAAATCTTATAAAGTTGTGAATGCTGCTACTGCTATTAGCATGAAGCCGGCCATTGCCATTTTCTCTGCCGGAGGAGGCACTTCCCTCGAAGAAGCTCCTAAATTTGCCGCAGCTGGTATTACGGTAGTGGACAACTCTTCTGCCTGGAGAATGGATCCTACCAAAAAATTGGTCGTTCCTGAAATTAATGCTTCTACTTTAACAAAGGAAGATAAAATCATTGCAAATCCCAATTGCTCCACCATTCAGATGGTTTTAGTAATGAATCCTTTGCATAAAAAATACAACATCAAAAGAGTGGTTGTTTCTACTTATCAATCCGTGACCGGAACGGGGAAAAAGGCGGTAGACCAACTAATGGATGAAAGAAAAGGAATCGAAAACGGAGCGAAAGCCTATCCCTACAAAATTGACTTAAACCTTATACCTCACATAGATGTATTTCTGGAGAACGGGTACACCAAAGAAGAGATGAAAATGGTGAATGAAACTATCAAAATCATGGGGTCTGACACCATCAAAGTGACGGCTACAACTGTCCGGGTTCCTGTAATTGGTGGCCATTCGGAGTCTTTAAACATCGAGTTTGAGAATGAGTTTGATCTAAACGAAGTGCGGGATATTTTATCGAAAACAGAAGGTGTTATTCTAAAAGACGATGTTAAAAATATTCAATACCCTATGCCGATCGATGCACATGGCCGTGACGAAGTATTTGTAGGACGTATCCGAAGAGATGAAACACAGCCTAAAACATTGAATATGTGGGTTGTGGCCGACAATCTTAGAAAAGGTGCTGCTACCAACGCCGTACAAATAGCTCAGTATTTGGTAGATAAAAAATTGGTATAAATCAATACTTGAAACATTTCCTCTTGATTCCTAAAAAACTCCGAGAGGAACTATTTTTTTTAGCTGTTTTCCGGCAGTTTATATTGTTTGGGTGCTGCTTCTATTGTGGATAAAAAGGATGTTCCTATTATAGGATTTTATAGTAAATTTGATGACACCTAAATTTAACATACACTAAACCTTAAAACCTTATCTTATTATGGCTAAGAGCAATAAAAAGGGGAAAGCTGTGAAGGCCAAAAAAGTAGAAAGCAAAAGCAAAACCACTCTAAAATCAAAAGCACCATCAAAAATTAAAAACGCAGTTGCAAAACCTAAGGCAACCTCTGCTAAATCAAGCAAGAACACCAAAGTTGTTGCAAAAAAAGCTTCTCCTTCGAAAAAAGTTGTAGGAAAGGCCAAAAAAGAGAGTCCAAAACCAACGGCCAAAACAACAGGGAATAAAGCAAACGGCAAAGTAGTTAAAAAAACCCCTGCTTCTAAAGCTACTTCTGCAAAATCAAAAGGGATAAAGCCCCAGACAATAATAGATAGGTCCTCTGTTACGAACCTAAACGATAAAAAAATCGTATCCACTAAAATAGTTAAGAAAAATACTGGTAGCTTTGAGTTGGGTGTGGTACTTCGTACAGGAAGAAGACCGGAAGCAATCATTAACAAAAAGAATTTAGAAACTAAGAATATGGGTGAAGAAAAATTAAGATATTCCGATGAAGAATTGAAAGAGTTTGAAGTACTGATACTGGAAAAACTTGACAATGCCAAAAGAGAACTCAACTACATGAAAGAAATGTTGAGCAAAAAGAACGATCAAGGAACTGACAATACTGGAGGAACCATGAAATTGCTGGAAGATGGAGCAGATACCCTGGAAAAAGAGAATTTTTCTCAATTGGCAGTAAGACAGCAAAAATTTGTCACTCAACTTGAAAATGCCGTAGCCAGAATTAAAAATGGCACCTACGGCATTTGTATTGACACAGGCAAATTAATTCCAAAAGAAAGACTTAAAGCTGTGCCTCATACACAACATTCTATTGAAGCTAAATTAAACCGCAGAAACTAATGGATTTTCTACAAAATCATATTGAAGCGTTGATTTTCTGTTCTCAGGAGCCTGTAAAACCTGAAGAAATCAGACAGTGTTTATCGGAAATGTTTGAAGCAGACGTACCCGAAGAAGACATTCTAAAAGCATTAGAGTCTTTGTTGGTAAAATACGAAACGGAAACATTCCCTTTTCAGATTTATAAAATTGGCGGAGGTTATCAATTTCTTACAAAACCTGCTTACCAATCCAGTCTTAGTATTTTCTTAAAACAAAAATCCAAGAAAAGGTTATCTACTTCTGCTTTGGAAACTATTGCCATAATCGCATATAAGCAACCCATTACGAAAACACAAATCGAACAAATAAGGGGTGTGAATTGTGATTACGCCATTCAAAAACTTCTCGAAAAAGAATTGGTTGAAATAAAAGGCAAATCGGATGGTGTCGGACGACCTGTTTTGTATGGCACCAGCGATAAATTTATGGAATATTTTGGCATCAATAATCTTAAGGATTTACCCAATCCAAAAGATTTTGCAAAAGAAGAGAATACCATTGGAGAAGAAAATGACATGGCTTTTGTAGCCAGCACGATGATTTCTGAAGAAACAATCCAGGATAATACTTCTGCGTCCTTGGAAGAAGGCAAGGATTCAGAAACAGAACAATAAAATACCAATAAAAGAAGAATGCCGTGGGTTGTCTTCTTTTAATTTTATAGAAAAAGGCGATTCGTCGGCAACAAAAAAAGACGGAATTAGGATTGTTGAGAGAACAACCCAATATAGTGTGACCCGTCAGATACAACGCACCATTAACTAAAAAAACGTGAAAAACAAACGGGGGAAAAAGCATCCGTTAGCCGATAAGGTTGACAAAGCTTTTAATGAAAAAAAGGATGTCAAACCTAGAAAAAAATACCCATCTGATGACAAACCTGGAACTTCTAAAAGAGGAACAGAAAAAACCACAACCAGTGGATCCAGATACGCAGGCGTTGGAAAGAAATATAAAAGCGCTGAAAAGACTAAACCTGGAAATTTTAAATCAAAACCCCCTGCTCACTCAGGATCCGGACCTGCCAAAAGCCGTAAATCAACTGATCCAGATTTCCACTTTGGAAAAACTGATGGTGATCGCAAAGGAAATAGTACAAGAAATCGAAAACCAGCCTTCGGAACAAAACCACCTGTTGCCGGCACTGGAAAAACTTTTGATGATCGCAAAAGAACTGACAGTAGAAAAGATAAGCCAGAACGAAGAGATCGGGAAACTTCAAAAAAGTTTAAGGAAGAAGGAAGAGAAAAAAGACCCTTCCGAAAAAATACTGAAGGCCCCAAAGGCAAAAGTGTCGGTAAAAATAAAACTCCCGAAAGATATCAAAGACGATCAACAACTTCTTCTTCTGTTTTAACTAAGAAATCTTCTGAAGAAGAAACGAGTGGATTGATTCGTTTAAATCGCTATATAGCCAACTCCGGCGTATGTTCCCGCCGTGATGCCGACCAATTAATATCGGAAGGATTAGTAGAAGTAAATGGGAAAGTAGTAACTGAAATGGGCTACAAAGTAAATCCGGGAGATGTCATTCGTTACGACGGAGGCCTTTTGAAAAGAGAAAAACTCGTCTACTTACTGCTCAACAAACCCAAAGATTTTATCACCACCATGGACGACCCACAGGAGCGTAAAACGGTTATGCAACTGGTAGCAGGGGCTTGTCCGGAACGGGTATATCCGGTAGGGAGGTTGGATAGAAATACGACCGGCTTATTAATTCTTACTAATGACGGAGCGTTGGCAGAAAAACTAACACATCCCTCCAATAAAATAAGCAAGGTTTATCAAGTAGAATTAAATCGTGCCTTAGAAAAAGAAGACTTTCATAAGATCGAAGAAGGTGGTGTCATTTTAGAAGACGGACCAGTCAAAGTAGACGCCATTGCATATTCGGAAGGAAGTAAAAAAGTACTTGGTCTTGAAATTCATGAAGGAAGAAATAGAATAGTGCGCAGAATTTTTGAACACTTGGGTTACGAGGTAGAGAGACTCGACCGAACTATGTATTCAGGTCTTACTAAAAAAGATTTACCAAGAGGAAATTGGAGATTCCTTACTGAAAAAGAAATTATCCGACTGAAGTTTCAAAAGTAAATTAACAAAATTATCCTCGAATAGAACACATTAAACCTGTGCCAAACATTCCAGATTCATTAGGACCTGTCGCACAATTGTTGAATATGAAAATATTTGAAAAACTACAAAACAAAGAAACACACCTTGCTGTGATTGGCTTGGGATATGTCGGACTACCCATTGCGTTGGAATTTGCCAGAAAAATAAAAGTAGTTGGCTTCGACATCAATTCGTCAAGAGTAGCCTTGATGAAACAACATATAGATCCCAGCGGCGAACTGGAAGCGAAAGATTTTGAAGGCTGCGATATTGAATTTACGCACACTATTGAAGACCTGAAAAAAGTGACTTTTTTTATAGTGGCCGTTCCTACACCCATTGACGAATTTAATCTTCCCGATTTAAAACCTCTCTTGGCAGCTTCCAAAACAGTAGGCAACGTGATTAAGAAAGGCGATTATGTTGTATTTGAATCTACCGTTTATCCTGGTTGCACGGAAGAAGATTGTATTCCTGTTATTGAAAAAATATCCGGGCTCAAAAGGACTTCTGATTTTAAGGTGGGGTATTCTCCCGAGCGGATTAACCCAGGTGATAAAGAACATACGCTTTCAAAAATTATAAAAGTAGTTTCCGGCTGCGATGAAGAAGCCTCTGAAGAAATCGCAAAAGTTTATAAACTTGTGGTAGAAGCCGGTATTCATCGTGCATCGTCTATTAAAGTAGCAGAAGCCGCTAAAATTATTGAAAATACGCAACGCGATTTAAATATCGCGTTAATGAACGAGCTCTCTATGATTTGCGACCGAATGAACATCAATACATTTGAAGTTCTGGAAGCGGCTGGTACAAAATGGAATTTTCTTAAATTCACTCCGGGATTGGTTGGAGGTCACTGCATAGGGGTAGATCCCTACTACCTTACCCATAAAGCAAAACAGCTAGGCTACAATCCGAATGTCATTTTAAGTGGCAGGCATATCAACGACAGCATGGGGGCTTACATTGCAAAAAATACGCTCAAATTGCTCGTGCAATCCGGTAAAGTAATAGCCGGTGCCAAAGTCCTTGTGATGGGGGCTACCTTCAAAGAAAATGTCGAAGACATCCGAAATTCAAAAGTGGTAGACATCATTCGTGAATTAAAAGAATTCAGTTTACAAGTGGACGTGGTAGATCCTCATGCTTCTCCGGAAGAGTTTAAACACGAATACGGATTAGAGATGATTGAAAAAGCAGGAAACAACTACGATGCAATTGTATTGGCAGTAATGCATCAGGAATACAAAACTATGGACGTTTCCTACTTCACTTCTCTCTGCAACACTAGTCCTGTATTTATAGACATAAAGGGGATATTCAAAAACAGGTTACAAGGATTTACGTACTGGAGTTTATAACTATGTTTGAAAACAATTACCACCTTTGCGACATTACCAGTAAAACTTTTTTAGTGACCGGAGGAGCCGGTTTCATTGGTTCTAACCTGGTAGAATATTTATTAAAATTCAACGCTGGAAAAGTAAAGGTGTTGGACAACCTGAGCAACGGGTACTATAAAAATATAGAACCTTTTTTATCAAATCCTTCTTTTGAATTTATAAACGGTGACTTACTCAACGAAGATACTTGCCTCAAAGCATGTGAAGGAGTACAAATAGTATTTCACCAGGCAGCGCTCGGTTCCGTTCCAAGAAGTATTAAAATGCCTCTTGCCACAAACGAAGCCAACGTTACCGGATTTCTTAACACACTCGTTGCGGCCAAAGATTCCGGTGTAGAACGATTTGTGTATGCCTCTTCTTCCTCGGTATACGGCGACAGTCCTCTTATGCCTAAGAAAGAAGACATCATTGGGAATGCGCTTTCTCCTTATGCAGTTTCCAAACGAGTGAACGAATTATACGCCAAAGTATTTGGCGAAGTCTACGGAATAAAAACGATTGGCTTGCGCTACTTCAATGTTTTTGGGCCCAGGCAAAATCCTAAAAATCCTTATGCAGCGGTCATCCCATTATTTGTATACGCACTGTTGGATGGAAAAGCACCGGTCATAAACGGCGACGGCACCCAAACAAGAGATTTTACTTTTGTAGAAAATGCCGTACAAGCAAACATCCGTGCTGCCTTTACCGAACATCCGGATGCTTTCAACAAAGTATACAACGCCGCAGTAGGAGACAGAATTTCATTAAACGATTTATATCAATACCTTCAAGAAATTTCAGAAATAAATATTCCTGCACACTATACCGCACCCCGTGCCGGTGACATCCACGATAGCCATGCAGACATTTCACAGGCAAGAACGCTACTTGGCTACGATCCAAAATACAAAGTAAAAGAAGGCCTGGAAATACTTTTTAAATGGTATAAAGAGAACCGAGCATTTTTGGAGAAAGAATAGATTTTCAGGTTTCTAATATGTTGGCATATTACTGAGAGTTATAGAGAATATAAAAAGGGACAATACAAAGTAATTACGAATTACAGTTGTTCTGGCCCGGAGAAAAGCCTTACAGTATCGCAACTTTAGCTATAAGCAAAGTTAACAGGGTAACCAATTGTTTTCCTATTTATTTTTATTTAAATACCTGCTGCGCTCTATTTTCTTTCTTAAGGCTTCAATCCTTTTATCATCAAATTCTCCTTCTCTAAATTCAATTTCTGTATTGGGTAAACACTTTCTAATTCTCTTTTTTTCTTCTTCTGAAATTTGTACTTGATTTTTCCAGAAAGATATAATTTCTAAATTCGGCATCCTTAAAAGAACTTCTGGAAAGGACGTAAATTTATTTCCTGACAAATAAAGAAATTTAAGCTTTTTTAATTTTGAAATGTTTTCAGGCAGGTTGGATAATAAATTTCTCGATACATCTAATGTTTTCAAATCTTTTAACGATTCTATTTCAGCTGGAATTTCTTTTATTTGATTATTACCTAAATCAAGATTCTCTATAGAAGTATACTCTTTAATACCATGAAGATCTATCAGGGAATCACCTCTCATAGACAGCGATCTTAAGTCCGGTAGCTTTAGATTTTTCGACAAAAATTTGAAATTCATTCCACTAATATCCAACGTATCCAACCTTGGAAGACTCATAAGTGAGTCTGGCAGTGATACCAACTTATTATTGGAAAGATTTAAATATTCCAGACTCTTCAGGCCTCCTATTTCATTTGACAGGTGATCAATTGCATTAGAATAAAGAAATAATCTTTTAAGATGTGGGAGATTCCAAAATGGCAGTCTCGTAAGATTATTATTTGGCATAAATATTTTTTCTATATTTACACAATGATTAAATTCTTCCAGATTACTCGAATCACTAAAACAATTATTGTCAAAATAAATATACTTTACTTTTTCTAGCCCTTTAAAAGCACCTGAATCAATACTTCGCAAACAGCAATAACCATTTTTGTTGTTAATATAAACAGCACCTTTGTATTCTCTTAATTCTTTTGTTATACTTTTTCGCTTCAAATCCACTATTTTCTCCTTTGATTCATAATCCACTTCTTCAAATACAACATACGTATATTTGCTCTTTTTTGAACAAGAACACATATATATTAACAAGGAAAGTATAATAAGTTTTTTCATAAGAAATATAGTTCATTATTTAGCGGACGCAAACGCTCCTAAAATTATGTCAGCCCCTATAGAAGTAAGGAATGCATCATCACCCAAACTCCAAATATTTATATGTTCTTGTAGTATTTCTTCTACTTTGTCGAGTTGTTTTTCTGAATCTTCCAAATTACTTGATGAAATAATTGCATCTGAAATAAACGTTTTAATAAAACTGAGAGCCTCACTCATCGGAATAACACCAATAATACTATCTATTATTCCCCCCTGAATCATTCTATTAGTTTCCACCATTTTATCATTTTCTTTTAGTAAATACTTTATGAGTCGGGTAGACGTACTTATCATATCGCGTCCGATATTCTCATATATACCTTTATTTTTATCATTTTCATCAGTTTTATCGCCTTTAAAAACGTAGGCTATTCCTTTTGCCAATGATTTAAAAGCTCCATTGTAAGCACTGTAAAATATATCTCTATCATTGGCTACAGTAATACTTTCCGATGCAAAACTTTCTATATTAGCTATACTAAAACTAGAACTTCTTCCATCTTTTGCTCCAAGATTGCGCATGCTGTCCAGCTCTACTGCCAACGATTGGTATTCCTCTATGAACCCCGCAATTCCTTCTAAATTGAGCATGCGTCCAATAGAACCTGCATTATTAATTTCAATATACGAATCAATCAAATCCACATCAGGGCTATATAGTGCTTTAATAAAAGCTGTTATTTCTCCCAGGTTTGGTTTTCTATAAACTACCCAGCCATCTTTCCCCTCTCCGGTGCTTAGCGTATAATTACCCATCGCCAGTTTTATAAAAGATTCTGCCCAATATCGGTACCCATTTAATTCATCTAGTTGCTCCGTTTTAAATAATACTCTCCACTGATCATAAGATAAAGCAAAAGCATGCCTTCTTATTTTATTGCCATCCACCTTAGAGGTAAAAGTATTCGTACCTAATATTGGTGCAGAATGGAATTCTGCACCTTGATGCTCTTTATCCGTTTGAACATTCCCATATAAAATTGACTCCGCATCGCTCTTAGTTTTAATAGACAGGTCTGGTATTTTTAATTTTGTATGCTCAGTAATAGCTCCGTCAGGGGTTAATCCGTTTATCAATATAATCTGATTTCTTAAATCAATTATCTGACCTTCATTATGGGTTTTGAATAAGCTATTTATAATTGTATCAAGCGTTTCTCCTTTATGCACGATATGTGTGATGGTAGCACCAAAATTATCTTCTTTTTTTCTTTGTATCCCACTCGCATTCCCATTCACCTCCACACGCTTCCCCTCACTCGCCAGTTTCCCCACCTCATCTGCCTCTTTCTCCAAACCCACATCCTGATTTATCTCCAGCCCTTTCCCATGTACTTCTTCCGGTCCTACCCTCCCTTCTCTCTGCTGCACGACATGCGTCAGTTCGTGGCCTATTAAGGCTAAGCCTTCCTTACTATCCGGATGGTATGCTCCCGGTGCAAAATGAATGTCCGTTCCTTTCGTATACGCTTTCGCATTCATGTCTTTGGCCGAACCCGAATCTTTATAAATTTTGACATTTGAAAAATCCTGCCCAAAACTGTTTTCCATTTTGGCCTGTACCTCTCCTTCCAAAGAGGAGGAAACGTTTCCGGAGTCTTTCACCTCCGGGGTTTCTAGTCTTCGCCCTGCCGTATGCGGCCCTGCTATCGGCTGACCTTTGGGTTTTACCAACGATCCTCCTTTTGGCTTTACGATGCTGTAGCCATTTTGCTCAGCGGGTGGTGTATAAAACCTATACCCTTCCGATCCTGAAGTTTTTTGATTTCCCATAATCGTTCCTTTTTAACTATACCTAATCTCTTTTTCGAATACGTACACCCTGCTTTTCCCAACCTCAAAAATACAACCTGCCAATCCCTTCACGTTGCTTAACATTGGGGTTGTCGTGGCCCGCCGAAACGCCTTACATTATAATAACTTTAGCTATAAGCTAAAGTTAACAGGGGATAATATTCCGAAATGGTTGTTTCACTGGCATTTTTTTCTTGTTTCGTTAATCAATTCTGTTAACTTTTTATATGCTTCCTCATTATTGTTTGTTGTCGTAATCTTGTTCATAGTATCCTGAAATATTTTTGATGCCCTACATTTTAGCTTAATATCCTTTGCCTTTTCCAATGACTGAAAAAGGTATCTATAATTCATATCCAGTCTATCTATTTCATTTTGTTTTACGAAAAAAAAGAGAGAAGAATCATAATTATTTTTTTGAAGGTATGAAACTGCAATATTATTATATACTTTAGAATTTTCCGGCAAATAGTTCAAACTTCTTTTCATCAAGGATATTCCTTTATCCTCCTGAAACCTTCTGGAATAAATCTGTCCAACTTCTAAAAGTAATTTTGCTTTTTCATCAGCGGTTGCGATAGAAGAATTAATATAGAATTCCATTGTATTATAATAATCTGTAAGTATTGAATCCTTTCTCTCAATACTAATGGATTGAGAGCTAAATACGACATAATTAGTATAAAAAAAATAAGTCTTAACTTTAAGTATATTTTCATTCTCAGGATAATAGTAATAGGCTAAACTCACATCTTTATATGCATCCATATACTTTTTCTCTATCAGAAAAATTCTCGAACGTAACAACATAGCCTGTGTATCTTTAGGAGTAAGAACAAGTAGTTCGTTTAGAATAATCTTCGATTTTTTATACTCTTTGTTATTATATGCTGTCAAAGCTTCTTTGTATGTAGGCTTTGCAAGAGTTAAGGCTGTTAAAAAAAATATTATAGATAGTATTGTTAAATTTTTCATATTTTATTACAAACAACATTTTATTCTACATTTTAAACAGATATTAATCATAATTAATCTGAGCAATATAGAATATAGTAATGTCCTTTTTCCAATTTTTCTTTTGTCCAGATTTGGCTGACAATTTACAGTCTAGACTATTACAACTTAATAAGTTGAATAAAATTTGTAACGTCTTCATCTGTTCCTGAAATCTTATTATAACACTAATAACTAAACTTAAATACTTTCTCCTTAGTAGGAACATAAAAGTAGTTTTTGTCAAATCCTATGTTTTCAAATAACTTATCGGCTATTTTATCCTCTTCCGGAATTTCATAGTATATTGTCTTAATATCTTGGCCTGTGTTAATGTTTATAAGCGTTATAGATTCATTATCTTTATTATCATAAAACAAGGTGTCACCTGAGGTATGGGGCATTTTATAATATACATCTATCGTTGTTGTTTTTTGCTTTTTTGACCATAAAATAATTCCTTTTGAATCTAAAAAATAAAAATTATCACAGGTCTTTACTAAAAAATTAGTATTTATTGACTCAATCCAACATATATAACCATCAAGTATTTTTGTACTTAATTCGGTTTCCCAAATAGTATTTCCCGATTTCTTGTCAAGATAAAATAACATTGACTTATTTGTTGTCTCATTAAAATTAGATCTAAAAAGTCCTTTTTTACCATTATATAAATCGTCAATTAGTTCTTCAGCGGGCCTTTTCCAAACTTGTTTCCCAATAGTATCATAACAATTCAAAAATGTCACGAAACTCTTTTCCTTTTCTCTTGTATCTACATGTTCATATGATTTAAAAAAAAGATTATTCCCATCAAAAAATGATCTATAAGGTTCAATAGTATTGCTATCAGCGATAGGAATAAGTATTGAATGAATTTTATTATTAAAGTTCATAATATCTACTCTGTGTTTGGTAAAAAATAAATATTGCACTCTACCATTGCTTATTGATAGGGAGTAATTTCTTTTATCAACATCTAAAATTGGTAAATTGTTAGGAATAAGATAGGCAATTAGACTTTCGCTACCAGAGACATAAATAGTATCTCCATTAATTACTGTTGAAATAGAACCGGCTTGTTTAATATCATACTTCGCCAATTTTCTATTATTCCTATCATAAATATTTATTTGATATTTACCAAAACTACCTCCAACTAATATTAAATATTTATCCGTAGTAATAAACTCTCTGACATTTTCTACTTCCATTGAAGCGATGGGTTTAATTTTTTTCTTACAGCCAAAAAGCAAAATCAGTATAAGAGCAAAAAGTATTCTTTTCATAGTGCAATAAGTTTAAACTAATCCTGATACAAAACTATTTAATATATCTTTCGCCTGATCTTTATTAATTATCGGATACTTAACCTTTTTTCCAAATTCTGATAATGCGGATAGAGAAACTGATAATTTACCCTTTAAACTATCATTTATTTCAGCTATTGACTTTCCCCTTCCTATATCAATACTTAACACCCTTTCAATAAGCTCCATATAAATTTCTTTCACACCATCAACTATTATGGGTGTTTTATCTCCATACTTTATAAATGGAATTATGGAATTGAATACCATATCAGCAATTTTCATATTTCTATTAGTAGCATCTTCTTTAATCATAAGTACAGTTTTAATTAGCTGACCCGACTTCATTGCATTTTTAATACAAAGATCGGAAGTCCACGAATTTTGAACTTTATCATCTGTTTTACTAACTTTTTCCATTCGTACAATTCCTCTGAAAATAGATCCAAAGGCACTTTCAATCATAGTAGTCCTAATATCAGCAGAAATAGATGCTATTGGTCCAATTTGATCTTTCAAAAACATACCCTGATCTGCTTCTAATGAGAATGCTTCAATTAGCGCTGGCTGATAAGTAGCAATAAACTTATTCAACTCTGCGCTTCCGTAAATAAATAAATTTCCAATGTTCGATTTTCCCCCAGCCATTTGTTCTATCTTATCTCCAACATTGTACATCCCCTTCAAAAACTCCATTAACTCAATATAATTAGGGGCTCTCGAAATACCTACCTTCATTGTACCATATTCTTGCCTGCTGTCATCGGCATTGGGGGTAGTAAACGAACCAATATTCAAGGCGCTATCAATAAAGGGAGTAACTAAAGCTCTGTATTTATGAGCAGTTATACCGGAAAATAACATCGCCCACTGCTCCTTACTTCCTGAAAGAAGATACCGTGGCCCAAACGAATGATACAAACGGTACATTTTAGGATCAGCATATTCCCTTACTCCCAGCACTTTGAATCCAATAGCTTTTGCTTCGGAAAGATAATCATCCACTCCATAATTGGAGAGTTTCTTGGTATCATGCTCCTCGACAACCTTATTGATAGGAATGGTACGAGCAGGGATTTTTAATTTCATACCGGCTTTCAACCCGTCTCCTACCAAATGATTTAATTGACGTATATCTTCCTGGTAAAAGGGGACATATTGCGTTTCGTATATTTCTTTTGTCACTGTTCCCGTAATTCGATCTTTAAATAAATTATACGTCAAAGACCATAAGGTTTCATTCGCTTTTACTTCGTGAATATAAAATGCAGAAGCATCCTCAAATCCTGGGCTTAATTCTT
This sequence comes from Cytophagaceae bacterium, assembly GCA_035484095.1. Lineage (GTDB taxonomy): Bacteria > Bacteroidota > Bacteroidia > Cytophagales > Cytophagaceae > JANYCO01. Next base: position 13,763 of record DATHPH010000259.1, read on the forward strand.
TATTTTCCTTCCGCTGTATCCCACTCGCATTCCCATTT
>DATHPH010000260.1:0-3509 GCA_035484095.1 Cytophagaceae bacterium
CCGACACTACCGCTGTTATTGATGGTCATAGCTTCTCGGTAAACAACCATATAATCAGGAGGAAAGATATAATTATCGATGCCATTATTAGTTTTTGTTGAAGATATGTAAGCGATTTCACCATCTGTCTGGTCTAAAGTAGTAAGTCTTTTCCCTCTATTAATATTGAATACTTTCGTAAATTCAAACTCTTTCCATTTGCTAATATTAAAAGTCAACTTCTTTTCCACAATAGGTTTTTCTTGAATACTATCCCTCAATATTTCAAATAGAGAAATTTCATCAATGTCCTTATTTAATAAATCTAGTTTGAGTTTAGTCCTAAATATTATATACTGTTTAATGCCAGAGATAAAAGACTTTTCTGTTAAGTTAGAATAATCTGTTTTTGCATGGGCCTGGATAATCCATTCATCATTTTCCCTAATTGCCGTTTTAACTAAGTTTATTTGGTCAGGATATTTTTCCGGATTCTTGATTCGTTCCAATAGTTTCTTCTTTATCGGATTCCATTTATTTAAGACGTCGGTCCTTCCTCTATTTTTTGATAAAACAAATCCGTCGTCAGATAAATCATACATTACCACTTCCTTGTTATTATGGGGAGCGTGAGTTTCAAAAACGGCTATTGCAGTGTGCGTTGCGGCATTGGGCTGAAATAGATCGCCTGGCATATTAATTACATACCTCAACGTATGTTTGGATAGAATCCTATTTCTCACAATTTCATCCTTAAAGTATGTAGAAAGAGGGGCAATAATTACTCCAAACCGGCTGACGTTGTCAAGCAATTTTTCTAAGAATTGAATTTCCTTTTTAGTTGGGTTTGTACTATTATCTTTTCCTCCATATGGGGGGTTTATAAAACCAATAGATGGGCTAATTCCTTCAATTCTTATGCTTTCTAAAATATCATCCGCTTTTTTAGAAAACATATCAACATTAAAAATCCTTGATTTTCCATCACCCCGAAAGAGCATGTTGGATATTGCTAAGGAATACATTGTACTACTATTTTCAAAACCAACTAATTGATTCTGCTTTATTCTGTTTATCCTTTCTTTCTTATTTGAGATGGTTGATCCTTCAATTTCGTCTAATAATTTATTCATACCGGCTATTAAAAAAGCTCCTGTCCCGCAGCACGTGTCTAAAATGACATCGTTCGTCTTAATGTCAACAAGCTCGGTAAAAAGCTTTGTAATGTGGCTTGGGGTTAAGATTATCCCTTTTTTGACATTTGAAACCCCCGCATATCTTAGAAATTCTTCATAGAATTTTCCGACTATGTCATAATTAGTCTTTTTATTAAACAAGGGAATTACATTATCCTCTAGTTCCTTTAATATTTCTTTCAGGATATCAGAAGAATTTAAATCATTGTCAGTTCGGATAAATGATAATTCATTAACCAAAACATCAATTTTTTCGGTGTCGATGCCTTCACTTGATAAAATATCAGAAACTGTAGGGGGGATATTTCTAATGATATTTGTAATGTTCCAACTACTGTAACTTCTCTTAAAATCATTTGAGATATCCCCCCTGTCATAAAGACATATCATTAACGCGCTTAATAATACAGGCCTTTTTTGAGAATCCAATGGTCGTAGCATTCGATTTATTTCAATGGAAGTTTTTGAAATATTTTTTGAAATGTTCTCTAAATCAATATTTTCAAAAAAAGCCAAATAATCTGCCTCATCTAGTATCTCATTAGTGTCTATCTTTTTAATTTCATTTTTCGAAAGAATAAACGTTGAGATTAAATGGTTGTATTCGTCATTAATATTGCCTGAAAAAGCAATCCCAACAACCGCCCAATTTTCAAAGTATTTTGCTACCGTATCTTTTTGTGATTTTAGTTTTTCAGGAGTGAAAAAGGAAATATAATGTATAACGCCGTCGACTGCATAATTTTTGGGCTCATTTTGTGACTTAGAAACATGGAATTTTACAGTTGGCTTATTCTCAACTAAGATCAAAAGCCTTTTTGCTGTATTAACGTAAATTAAATCAGGATAACCGTTAGAACCACTTCCACTTTTGCTTGCCTTGTCTAAACATGCTTGAACATAATCATTCTCGGTTTTTCTCAACATCCACTCCTCTTTATAAATCCGATTGCTCTTTATATAGTTATATAAATCCAAATCTGTTTTCGCCTCATTTTTCCTATTTTTTGCCATCTCGATATTTTTTATAGCCTGCAATATAAAATGCTACCCTTTTTGAGGTAGGCAAAGTTAGCAAAATATACTAATTATGTTAGTATTTCTGGTGCCCAATTAGTTATTTGGCTTCCTTGTGGGGGTCCGGTCGATTAATAATACTTCACTCTGTAAATGTTCCTTGGTAAATGCAATGGCAGATGCTCTGGTATTCTTCCGCCATGGTTGAAAATATACCCTAAGATATTGTATGCGTGTCATTCACCGGTATAAATATTTGCTACCAATTTTGGCATTTGTGTGGATAACTTGCTAGAAATCCACTTTCTTACATGCGCCAAGAATTGTCATCCAGGCCGTCACTGCCGATAATATCCAATTCTGAGACTTTATCCTATCAGGCTAGCCCCTTCCGTCCAGCGATCCCACAAAGATATTAGAACGGAATACGGGCCATAAATAGGGAACCATATGTGTCTGTAGATCTTCCGCTCTATTCATGAATAAATGACCTTAAATTGAAAGTTCAACACTCCCAGACCTGTCGCCATATTTGGATGGAAGAACCAGTTATCATGAAAACCAGAATGAAATAATTATTTCCCGCAACACGGACAGGTAGCGCTGCTGGTTGGGCCTAAACTTCTATTCTTAATCCGATCGGAGAATGATTTGCTTTCCGTGATTTTTTGAACATCAGGCTTTTTCTCAAATTCTTCAATAAATTTCCTTACCTCTCCTCTATCGTATGCATCCAATTGCATATAACCTGATTTTACTTTTTCCAGTTGATCGGGAGTGCTCATAAATTTTACCTCAACATGAACCGACTGATTGAAAAAGTGACCCTGTCCAAGCTGGACGGATCCTACATCAAACTCCTCAATCACCTGGAACGCCAGACCCTGATCATCCTGGACGACTTAGGCCTGCAAAACCTCGGGCAGGAGGTCCGGCTTACTCTTCTTCAACTCCTTGAAGATAGATACGGTAAGAAAAGTATCATCGTCACTTCTCAGTTACCGGTTAACAAATGGTATGAATATATAAACGATCCGACCCTGGCCGATGCCATCCTTGACAGATTGACAGCGAGCGCTCACCGAATCGAACTGAAAGGAGAATCATTGAGAAGAAAAAAAGGAAAGACCAACCATTAACCTTCGTATTTTTAACCTGCATCAAGCTCTTGCTCTTATTGCCTGCTTCGCTGGTGGGTCAACATCCCGGAATGATGGGTCAACATGACCGGAATTTACGACGGATATCAAAATTTTCGGCGAACAGATTCTTTAAAGAAGGATTGCTCTCAAAATTTACATACGCGATCTTTTGGTA
>DATHPH010000261.1:0-7982 GCA_035484095.1 Cytophagaceae bacterium
CTAAAATGGTACACAGTATCAAATCTTTCTTCCAAAGGTATTTTGAAGTTTCCTTTTTGTAAAGGGTAAGGTATTTTTTCAAATTCTTTTTTAGGGTATTTATTTTGTAACGTAGATTCAAAAATGTTTTGAAACTCTGTGGTAATTAGTTTCCCATTTTGATCTATAAGTCCATATTTACCAGCTAAGCAGAATCGATATACATTGTCCCCCAAATATTCAAGGCTATCATATTCAAAAGTCGCCATTATTTGATTATTGAAATTCCTTATGCACCATTGGTTATAAAGACCTGCTTTGCATTTATGGGTAGATAAATAATTCAAATATCTGTATCGAAAATCAATAATTGTTTTCCCTGTACCATCAATGGCTCCCCATCTTCCTGATTTCTGAACAATAATTAAATGAATAGAAAAGAAGTGAAAATTGTCAAATTGACATTCGGAAATTTTTGTTTCACCGGAGTAAAATCCCCAAAGACCCTTTTCATTTTTTACAGCATAACAATCGGTTGAAAGTTCTTGAATCTCCTTGTATTTTGGGAGAATTATAAATTTCCCATGACTGTTTGCAACACCGAATAAATTTTCTTTTTTTGAAATAGAAAAGTCATGTTGACAAAAAGTGACATGGCAGGATAAAAGAAATATATAGATTGTAAAACGTAATTTTTTTTTCTTATCAAACACTTTGTGATTTTTAATAATATTCAGGTGAATAAACTAAATGGACATTCTTGTATCAGGACTAGTTTCCTGAGTAGTGAATTCTTTTTTCTGATATTTTATATAAGCAGCGGCTGCAATCATCGCAGCATTGTCCGTACAATAAGCGAAGGGTGGAATGTAGATATTCCACCCACCGGTTTTTCCCTCTTTCGTTAAAGCAGACCGAAGTCCGCTGTTGGCAGAAACTCCACCTGCTATTGCTACTTCTTTAATACCGGTTTCACGAGAAGCTTTACGGAGTTTTTTCATTAAAATTTCGACCAAAGTGGCTTGGATGCTTGCGCATATATGAGGAAGATTTTTTTCGATAAATTTTTCATCTTCTGCTTGTCGGTCCCTAAGATAGTAGAGGAAAGCGGTTTTGATTCCGCTAAAGGAAAAGTTTAATCCAGGTGTTTCAACATCTGGGAATTTATATGCCAATGGATTTCCTTCTTTAGCATATTTGTCTATTAGAGGACCACCAGGATATGGAAGACCCAAAATTTTGGCGGTTTTATCAAAAGCTTCTCCTACCGCATCGTCTTGTGTTTCACCAATAACTTTCATTTCTAAACAATCTTTTACCAATACTATTTGAGTATGACCGCCGCTTACGGTAAGGCAAAGAAATGGAAATGCAGGATGAGGTAATTCTATGAAATGCGCCAGGATATGCGCTTGCATGTGGTTTACTTCAATCAATGGAATTTGTAATGCCAAAGCCATGGATTTGGCAAAAGAAACGCCTACCAGTAATGATCCTAAAAGACCGGGACCTTTCGTAAAGGCAACGGCATTTAGCATGGATTTTCTTATATTTGCATCTTGGATTGCCTTGTCAACAACAGGAACAATATTTTGTTGGTGTGCGCGGGAGGCTAATTCAGGTATTACACCACCATATTGTTCATGTACAGATTGAGTGGCAATTACGTTAGATAAAATACGTCCATTGTGTAGGATAGCTGCAGAGGTTTCATCGCAGGAAGATTCTATGGCAAGAATATACGTCATTCACTATTTTTGAAAGAAGGTAATAATATATTGACAAAGTTAATAAAAGGTTTATTCAAAGTAAGTCTTGCTATTACTTTGTTCCTTTTTTTATTGTTTTTCATGATTGCCGGGGCGATTCAAGTGCCTTTTGTTCAAAACTATTTGGTAGATCGAACAACTGAGTATGCTACCGAACTTACAGGTTTTACGATTTCGATAGAAGCAATTCATATAGATTGGTTTGATGTGATTGTGTTGGAAGAGGCAGAACTTCGAGATAAAAATAATTCCCGAATGATTTATTTAGGAGAGGCAGAAGTGGACTACACTGTCCTTTCTTTGCTTCTGGGTCGTATTCATTTGGATAATATTACCCTTCGGGATGGAGAGGTTAATTTAATTCGCTACGTAAAGGATGATGGTCTTAATATAGAAACCTTCATTTTTAAAATTCAAGAATTGACAGAACCAAAGGTAAAAAGGGTGGGCCCTCCTGTGCCTGTTGAGATTCCTAAATTTACCCTCGACAACATGCTTTTTAGCTACAACGATCGGAGAGAAGAATTGTCGAAGGAAGATTATTTTGATCACAACCATTTTACGATAGACAGTATTCATGGAATTGTTACTGACTTTTATGCAGTGCGAGATACAATTTTGCTTACTACTCATCAACTCCGTGCAAATCTTCAGAAGTCTCCTTTATTTGTGCATGAACTAAATACCACTTTTCTACTTGATAAACATCAGTTGGAGTGCAAAAATTTATATGCTAAAATCGGAGAAAGTGAGCTTCGTGATTATTTTCAGTTTCGCTATAACGATATAAGCGAGTTGAGTGATTTTAATGAAAAAGCTAAAATAACAATTCAGTTAAAGGAATCTACAGTATCAGTAAAGGATTTGGCTCATTTTGCACCAGCGTTGAAAGGGATATCTGATAAAATAAGAGTTTCAGGGAAAATGAAAGGAATAGTAAATCGATTTTCAGTGGATAATTTCAACGCATTTTTTGGCGAAGTCGGACATTTGAAAGGGAAATTATTTTTTGATGGACTGCCAAACATATCTGAAACATTCATGGATATTGATTTGAAAGAAATTAACGTGGTAGCCAATGATCTTATACAATATACCGGTACTTCCTCCAATTCTTTTCTAAACAAATTCGGCACTATGACAGGGAAGGGAGAGTTTACGGGTGTAATCAATGACTTTGCAGTGAAGGGTTCTTTTAAAACAGGCTTGGGAAATATTACTTCTGATGTAAATCTAAAAATAAGTGAGAATAAAAGAATAACGCCTACCTACAAAGGTGCAATTACGACTCATGATTTTAATTTAGGAAAATTGTTAGGAATGGACTTTGTGCAAAACATCGATATCATAAATGGAGAGATTGAAGGTAAAGGGTTTACCCTTGAAGATGCTGACTTTACTTTAATTGCAAATATTTCAAGGTTCGGGTTGTATCGATATGAGTATAAAAATATTAAAACAGAGGCAAGATTTGCAAAAAAGTTTTTTGATGGAAGTATCATGGTAAACGATTCTAACATCGTATTAAATGCAACAGGAAAAATAAACTTGAATGAAAATTTGGAAGAATTTGACATTGTAGGGAAAATCGAAAATGCAAAACTTGAAAAACTTAATTTGATAGACACTATCACCCATGTCTCTACTGAATTTAATATTGACTTTAAGGGAACTGAAATAGACAGTATGAGTGGTCGCGTACAGTTGACAAATACAAGGCTCGTTTCTTCAGATAAAGATATGAATATAAAATCGTTGTTTTTAAGTCTGGATAAAAATGGAGAGGAACGATTGATTGATTTTAGGTCGGAGATTGCGGATGCTTCAATGAAAGGAAATTTTCGAATCACAGAGTTTATTTCCGATCTCGAAGTTTTTTACAAAGAATTTAAATTATTTTATGATCAGGATAAAAGTCAAATTGAAAACTATTATTTACAGAAACCGACTTTTGTACGAAGAAAATATGTAAATGAATTTTCATTTAATCTTAAAAATATAAACAATTTTATTAGTCTTTATTATCCTGGGTTATATATAGCTCAAAATACCGCTATGAATGGGGAGTTTGCTTCTGGTAAAACAAGCAGGCTGAATTTTTATTCCACCATTGATACCCTTATTTACAAAGGGAACGAGCTCTATAAAAATACGATTGACCTTTCTATATCGAAGTTGGTGGATAGTTCAGATGTGCTTGCCTCCTGTTATGTGACTTCGGCTATTCAAAATTATAAAAACTCTTTTAAAACAAATATGTTTTCGTTTGAAGGAGAATGGAGCGAAGATAAAATTGATTTCGCTACTTCAATCAATCAGAGTATGAATACCAATAGGCTTTCGTTAAATGGATTTATAACGATTAAAGAGCATTATAAACAAATTGTTTTCGAAAATTCTTATCTTACTATTTTGGATGAACATTGGGGAATTGCTGATTCGAATAGTATTAATTTTAATAAAGAAGATATTGTTTTTAATTATTTTCAATTGTTCAATAAAAATCAATCTATTACCATAATAGGAGATATTTCTTCTGTAGAAGATAAAAATGCATTTGTGGTGATTAATAATTTTGGGTTGAAAAATCTTAATCCGATTTTAAATTACAAACTGGACGGCGTTTTAGACGGGCAATTCAAGGTTAGAAATATATATAAAAACCTGGATTTAAATGGAAATATCAAAGTCGAAAAATTTGGAGTAGATGATTTTTATTTTGGTGATATAGAAGGCGCAGCGGACTGGAATGAAACACAGCAACAACTGAATGTATCGGTTGATTTGACGAGAGATAATTTTAAGGCGATTAAGATTATTGGAAATATTAAACCAGCTACGGATGAGCGAAGAGAAGAAATTGATTTAGTCGCCAGTTTTAATTCGGCAGATCTTGGCTTTATTTCACCCATACTAAGAGGGGTAATGAGTTCCATTTCAGGATCAGTGAGCGGGAATATTAATATATCTGGGAGTATTAATAATATTCGCCTAAAAGGGGAAGCAGTAGTGGAAAATGGAAAATTTAAACTAGATTATTTAGGAAGCACGTATACATTTAACGATAAAATATATTTTACAGAAGATCAAATTCGCTTTAAAAATATGTTCCTTATAGATAAAAATGGGAATAAAGCGAAAATCAATGGTGGAATCTCTTACGATGGATTTAGGAACTTTTTAATAGATCTAAAAGGGGAGTATAAAAATTTCAATGTTTTAAATACCACAGAAAAGGACAATAGTCTGTTTTACGGGAAGGCCTTTGTAACTGGTGATTTTAACCTGTTTGGATCGTTCAACGATATGGAGATTCGGGCAAATGCGAAATCAGAAAAAGAAACCAGAATCTATATTCCTTTGACAGGTGACAATGACGTATCTCAAAAAGAATTTATCAGATTTATAAGCAAAAAGAAAATTGACAATGGGAAAAGTAAAGACAGTACCAGCAGTTTTAGAATTCGGATGTTTTTTAATATGGAAATTACACAGGAGGCTTATTCAGAAATAATATTTGATAAACGGTCAGGAGACATTATCCGAGGACGCGGAGAGGGGAATATTGAGTTGAGATATGATTCAAGAGGTGACATGACGATGTTTGGAAATTATACTTTTAAAGAAGGGTATTACAATTTTACAATGGCTGGAATTGTAAGCAAGGAATTTGTTATTGACAAAGGAAGTCGGATGTCATGGAACGGTGATCCTTATGAAGGAGTATTGGATATTAAAGCGAAGTATACTCAAAACGTATCTTTAAAACCTTTGTTTGCGGATTCCGCTACCAGGGCAAAACCGGATTTACAACGTTCCTATCCAACGGATGTTTTATTAAGTGTAAAAGGGAATTTATCTTCTCCTGAAATATCAATGGACATTGATATTCTCCGTTATCCTTCCGATCCTCAGCTTTCTGCAGTGGTGACTGATTTTGAGTCAAAAATAAAAACCAACGATCAAGAGTTGAATAGGCAAGTATTTAGTCTTATTATGTTGCGCTCTTTTACCTCTATCAGTAGTGGCAATACAGTGAGCGGAGTATCCTCTTCCTCGGTAGGTACTTCAACGGTAAGCGAATTGTTATCCGGACAGTTGAGCCATTATCTTTCGCAAATGGATCGGAATCTGGAAATTAATGTGAATTTAAAAAGTATGGACAAAGATGCTTTGAATACTTTTAATTTGAGATTTTCTTATACAATGCTTGCTGGTAGATTGCGGATTTCCAGAAACGGTAGTTTTCAGAATGTACAAAGTACTTCTCAGGCGAGCGTCAGCAATATTGCAGGAGAATGGACGGTAGAATATCTGTTGAGTCAGGATGGAAAATTGAGAATTAAATTATTCAATCGTATCAATAATAATGCTTTGGTGTCCAGTACCTCTACGTCTGCTACTTCTGCCGGTACGAGTATTATGCATGTTCAAAGTTTCAATACGCTAAAAGAATTATTCAGGAAAAAAAATAAAAAAGAACCTGAGAAGGAAACATTGGTAATTCCTGATGATTCTTCTTCTATCTTAAATCCTATTGATACCATTCGGCCAAGATGAAATAATGGGGAGAATAACTTGGTACCATAAATTTTACAATTTATGTTTTGGGAAAAACATCGGTGCTCAACTTTATTGCTTGGTATTCAATCCACTCTTCTACTAAAATAAATTTAAAATATAATAAGTCTAAAAATGAAAATTGGAGATCAAGTACGCCTAATACATGGAAAAGAACAAGGCAGAATTATTAGGATTATTGACGGAAAACAGGTAGAAATTGAAATCGAAGATGGGTTTCGAATACCTGTGCTCAAAGCGGAACTTGTTGTTGTTTCTTCGGATGAAAGCAGTATTGTATCCGATCAAAAAGATCATGAGGCGTTGGACTTTGTTCCAAAATGGAATGGAATTTTTATTGCGTTTACCGCTTTCAATGATAGAATCTATGAGTTGAATCTGATTAATGATACGAGTTATAAAACTCATTTTGTGATTGGGGAAGAAAAGGATGGAATTTACAAAGGAATATTTTCCGGTAATATAGAAAAGGAATCCTTATTGAAACTTATGGAAATAAATATAAATGATTTTGAGAGTTGGCCGGAGTTTGTGATACAGCTTATGTTTTTTTCCTACGGTGCATCCGAATTTCGTCCGCCGCTTTTTAAAAAAATAAAATTTCGTTCTACATCTTTTTTTAAAAGTAAAAAAATAGCACCTGTTTTACATAAGGAGGCATATCTCTTTCGGCTTGATTTGGATGCAGTGAAAATTGATGCCAAATCCTTGGAAGAAAAGATGTCGGAAACTAAAATTCGTCCTGTTTTATCAATTGTAAGACCCTCTAAAGAAATTGATTTACATATTGAAAAGCTTATCGAATCACCTTCAGGAATGAGCAATACGGCCATGCTGAATTTGCAATTAGAAGTATTCCAGAAAAATTTGGAAAATGCTTTTGCTACTGGTATGGAAGAGATAACTTTTATTCATGGAGTCGGAAACGGAGTTTTAAAGAAAGAAATACATAAACTTTTGAGTGCGAATAAAAGCATTAAATTTTTTCAGGATGCGCAGAAAGAAAAATTCGGATATGGTGCAACCTTAATTCGTTTAAAATAAGCCAGGATGTTTTTTGGTTAAAGCATCAAATTGTAAAAATAACGCCCTATCTTTGTCAAAGCAAGCCGTCTTATCGCTCCGAAAGGGGAGGAAAGTCCGGGCAACACAGAGCGCTGTACTTCTTAATGGGAAGGAATCATGCAAATGATGACAGAAAGTGCCACAGAAAACTAGACCTCCTTGCAGCGATGCAGGGAAAGGGTGAAAAAGTGGGGTAAGAGCCCACTCGTGAGGTGGTGACACTTCATTGGGGTAAACCTTACAGGTTGAAAGACCAAATAGGCCAACGCATGTAGGGCTGCTCGTCCGATGTTGGTGGGTAGGTCGTTAGAGATGTGCGGTGACGTACGTTTTAGATAAATGATAAGATTCTTTTTGACATTGTCTTTGAGAAACAGAACCCGGCTTACAGGCTTGCTTTTTTTATTTTCCGCAATTATTTTAGCTTATATTTACCTATTATAAAAGACAGATTGCACATGGCAAAAATACTCATCATAGATGACGAAAAAAGTATACGCGCTACTTTACGCGAAATTCTAGAATACGAAAAATACGGAGTGGAAGAAGCAAAAGATGGAGAAGAAGGATTGTCGCTGTTGGAAAAAA
>DATHPH010000262.1:0-3088 GCA_035484095.1 Cytophagaceae bacterium
ATTTTTCATTTCTTCATTTAGAAAACTCAGACTTATCAAACCTTCAACTTCTTTCTCAAAAGCAGAAAACAAAAGTATTTCCTGTGTAACTATCGATTCCGGTAATCCTACCCTTAACCCTAATTCATAAAAATCATCATAAGCATAAAATCCGTTTGCTTTGAAGCTCTCCGTTTCAAAGTCTCCTTCAAACAAACCATCTTTAAAAGCGAGATCGCTGTCGTCCACATGCAGACGGGAACAGAGCAGATCATAGGCAGGACTTAAAAGGTAATCTCCATCGTCCGTTTGCATCAGGGAGAAATTTTTCAAGTGTGCATCTCCATTGGAGAATACATAATTAAACAGTAGAAGCCGAAAAAGTTTTCCCGCTTCTACTTTGTAGGCTCCAACATATTTTTGTAATGTCTGGAAAAGCATTTCCAAACTGCCTTCGTATTTGAAATCCACTCCCGCAGTCTCAACAGTCTTTTGAGCAAGAGAAGAAAAATCTTCTATTTTATATTTTTTACCATCTGCTTTTATATCAAACCTTCGGGTAATATAAGCAGGCTGGCCGTCCTGAAAAAAGATAAGGCCATTAGTAGCCGTGTAAATATTAAATACCTGTTCGGCCAATTGCATGGTGAGATGTTCGTTTGCAGGAACCTGATCTGTTTTTTTTACATCGTCCGGAATGGGTTTCAATATATACTGGCCTGTATCTTCTGCATTGGTCAAACGAAGTTTATTTTTTTCCAGTACCAATGAAAGTTTTTTCTGTACACCGGAAATCGAAAACCGTTTACGATTTTCCATAAACATTTCCTTTACGTGCTCGTCTTTTTCCGGAGGAAGAAAAGGTAATATATGACTTACTTTCTTTCCTTTGAAAAGTTTTCGCAAGGCTGCGGGGCTATAAGTATCATAGCCTAATTTCAATGTAGAAGGACAGCGATCAATCGGTATCATAATTCAATGGGTTTAACGGTGATCGCTCCTATCGTATCCTCTCCAGCAGTAGCAAGCAATAAAGAGAAATAATCGTTTTCATCTATCTGTAGCTGCCGGCATTGCAATTGTTTGTTTACCCCTTCTGCTAAGAGACTAAAAAAAAAGGGAAACAACACCTCGCTTTTATATTCCTGTTGCGTCTTTGGAAGCGTGAGACTTATTGCATCGAAAGAAGGTTGTAGGTAATAGCTATCCGTATACCGGAAGGTATAGGTTCCGTTGCCTTCCTTGCTTAATATCCCAGCAAGTTCTTTGTTGCTATATACATTTGCGCTTCGCATTAACTATTTCCTTTTTTTATAGATAATTCAAATTCTAATCCCACCACCTCCAGAAGTTTGAGAAGGATTTCAAGAGAAGGATTTCCTTTCCCTTGTTCAACGGCATAGATCGTTTTTATCCCTACTCCGGAAAGTTTGGAAAGTTCTTCCTGACTGATATGAAGCAGGTCTCTACGCTGTTTTAGAGTGTTCCCAAGAATGATTTTATCCATATATCCAGTACTATAATACCGATTTACTGTTATTTATAGAGTAAATATAATAAAATATTTACAAATCAGTACTATAATACTGATTATTGATAATAATCTAATATTTAAATAGAATAAATAGATTATTCGGCAATATAATACCGAATTTATTTGATTAAATAGTTATCAGCTGATTGTAAAACCTATAAATTTTGTTTAATCTCAGGCAATTATACAGCAGCTTACTGCATAATTGGAAAAAGGTATCACTTTCCGATACAGAATTTCCCAAAAATGGTGCCCAAAATATCTTTGTCTAAATCAATTTCACCTGTAATGGTACCGAGATAATAAAGGGCTTGACGAATGTCTTCGGCCAAAAAATCACTGGTAATCCTTAATGAAATTCCGTCTTGTACTTTTTCAAGCGACGCTCTGCTTTTACTTAAGGCTTCATAATGTCTTGCGTTAGTTACAATGGCAATGTCGGCAAGAGACCTCCCGCCTACTACAAGATCGTATAATTTATTTTTTAAGTCTTCGATGTGTTCTTTCTTATCTGCCGAAATGCTTACTACAAATTCACTCATTTCTTTTAACAAAAGATTCTCGTATAATCCATCTGGCAGTAAATCAATTTTATTGGGAACGATTACAAAAGGAATACCGTCTTTCGTAAGATCTGAAATATCCTTCAACACCTCCTCGGGCGATAATGTGGTTGCATCAAATAAATAAATAAGCAAGGCCGAATGTTTTATTTTCTGAAAAGTCTTCTCCACTCCTATCGCCTCAATGGCGTCTGTAGCCTCCCGAATCCCAGCGGTATCAATCAATCGAAATTCTACACCGTTAATTACCAATTTTTCCTCAATGGTATCACGTGTTGTTCCTGCTATCTCAGAAACAATGGCACGCTCTTCGTTAAGCAAAGCATTCAATAAAGTAGACTTTCCTGCATTTGGCCTTCCTGCGATCACAGTACTTACCCCTCCCTTTATTGCATTCCCCAACTGGAAACTGGCTAACAAATCAAACAACATATTTTGAAGCTTAGCAACCAAATTGTTTAACTTCGTTCGATCTGCAAATTCTACGTCCTCTTCGCTGAAATCTAATTCCAATTCTATTAATGCCGCAAAATGAATAAGTTCTTCTCTAAGAATTTTTATTTCTTTCGAGATGCCACCTCGCATCTGATTCATGGCAGCCCGATGGCTTGCTTCAGAGTCAGAGGCTATAAGGTCTGCTACTGCTTCTGCCTGAGCAAGATCAAACCGACCATTGAGAAAGGCACGTTGAGTAAATTCTCCGGGTTTGGCATAACGGGCACCCGCTTCCAGGAGCAGACGAATTATTTTGTTTATTATATAATTAGAACCATGACACGAAATCTCTACTATATTTTCTTTTGTAAAGGATTTTGGTGCTTTAAAAACGGAAACCAAAACTTCGTCCACCACTTCCGTTCCGTCTACAATAGTTCCCAAATGAATCGTATGCGATTCCTGAAGTGTAAGCTCTTTGCCTCTGAAAATTTTAGCACATATCGATATGGCTTCTTTACCAGAAAGTCTTATGACCGCAATAGCACCCACACCAGGAGCAGTGGCTGGGGCAACA
>DATHPH010000263.1:0-6053 GCA_035484095.1 Cytophagaceae bacterium
AACTAATAGTTTCCAACAATAAACTGTTAGCGGCTACCAATTCCGGCATATACGATATTAACGGATTAAAAGCGACAAGGATCTGTACCGATAACATTCGTTATTTATATGCCTCCAAATATAATTCCAGAATCTATGCAAGTACTTCTCATGGTGATGTTATCACGTATGGGTTTTACAATAACAAATGGAATAAAATAAAATTGTTCGATTTTATCAAACAACCTATTACGCATATTGCAGAAGACGATAAAAGAAATTTATGGTTAAGTGGAATTGATAAAGTTTATCGCTTCTCGATTGACGATAGCATTAAAATTCAAGATATTTTTGAAAAAGAAATCAAAAATCCATATTCCGACGATATTTTCATTATCAATATTGATAAAAGAATTTACTTCTCTCTTTCTTCCACTTATTATTATTTCGATTATTCAAGCAACAAATTAATTCGGGATACCTTGGTCGAAAATAAGTTTACAAATTCTACCCGTATTATAAATTCTCAAAGCGATATCCTTTGGATTTTAAAAAATAAATCCTGGCAATACCTTTCTGATTTAGTTACCAAAAGAGAAAATCTTAATTATTTATCCCTTTTCCGTAACGTAGACGAATTAATTGTAGACAATGCCAGCAATGCTCTTTGGATCATTACTTCCGATAATAAACTGTATAGCCTTGCTACAAAAAAGAATTACAGCATTCTTTTTCAACCCAAAGTTTTTGTAAACGATGTTAAAAATGCAAAAGGACAATACCTTTCAGTTTCCAATTTTTCAGTTCAGCAAAACGAGAGCAACCTGAAGATGGATATCATTTCTACCGATTATTATGACCAAGATGCCTTAGAATATCAATACAAAATCGTTGGTTTGAACGATGAATGGTCTCAGTGGAATACAAATAACACTATTATAGTAAATTATTTGGCTAGCGGGAAGTACAAAATTTTGGTACGGTCTAGAAATGCGTTAGGGCAAATAACTGAAAAAGAAGCCATTAATTTTAAGATAAAACCTCCCTATTGGCAAACCTGGTGGTTTTACATGGCTGAAATGGCTTTCTTTGCCATCTTGTGGATGCTTTCGTTCCGATTAAACAGGACAAATTACAGCAATCAAATTATTCGGAAACTTTTAACCTTTATCACGTTGGTACTAACCGTTGAATTTATGAGTACTGTGGCTGAAAATCTGGTTAATATCAATATTTCTCCTGTTATTGATTTTATGGTAAAGGTAGGTATTGCGATTATTCTATTTCCTTTTGAACAATTATTACTTCGTTTTATTGGAAAAAAAGAATAATAGTTCAATAAATTTCGGCATTATTGAACCTATATTACCAGAAAATGTTATATTTTTGTGTAGATAACCTAGACTAATTCTAAATAGGGAGGTCTTAATAATTAGACAATGAGTGAAAATCTGAAAGTCCTAGAAGAAATCACTTCGTCCGAATACAAATATGGTTTCGAGACAAAGATTGAAAATGAATCTGCCCCAAAAGGACTGAGTGAAGAAATCGTACGTTATATTTCTGATAAAAAAAATGAACCGGAGTGGTTGTTGCAATGGAGACTTAAAGCTTTTCGTCTTTGGTTGACAATGAGTCCTCCTGATTGGTCGAATGTACATTACCCAGAAATTGACTTCCAAAATATTATATATTATTCTGCACCGAAACAAATAAAACAGTTAAACAGTTTGGATGAAGTTGATCCTGAATTAAGGGCTACTTTTGAAAAACTGGGCATTTCACTGGACGAACAAAAAAGACTTACCGGTGTTGCTGTAGATGCCGTAATAGACAGTGTTTCGATTAAAACAACCTTTAAAGAAAAATTGGGGGAGTTAGGAATTATCTTCTGTTCATTAAGCGAAGCTGTACTCGAACATCCTGAATTGGTTAAAAAATATCTTGGTTCTGTTGTACCTCAAAATGACAATTACTTCGGAGCACTTAATTCTGCCGTTTTCAGCGATGGTTCCTTTTGTTATATTCCAAAGGGTGTTCGTTGTCCTATGGAACTTTCTACCTATTTTAGAATCAATGCAGCCGGAACAGGCCAATTTGAACGAACGCTTATTGTTGCCGATGATAACAGTTATGTAAGTTATCTGGAAGGTTGTACCGCTCCTCAAAGAGATGAAAATCAGTTACACGCAGCAGTAGTAGAACTGGTCGCAATGGAAAACGCGGAAATAAAATATTCTACCGTTCAAAACTGGTATCCTGGTGATAAAGATGGGAAAGGTGGTATTTTTAACTTTGTAACCAAAAGAGGAATTTGCATGGGGGCAAAGTCTAAAATTTCCTGGACACAGGTTGAAACAGGTTCAGCAATTACATGGAAATATCCGAGTGTCGTTTTAAAAGGAGACGATTCGATCGGTGAATTTTATTCCGTCGCAGTTACAAATAACATGCAACAAGCGGATACCGGAACAAAGATGATTCATATTGGAAAAAATACAAAAAGCAGAATTGTATCCAAAGGCATCTCCGCTGGAAAATCACATAACTCTTATAGAGGTTTGGTAAAAATCATGAAACGTGCTGAAAATGCTCGCAATTTTTCGCAATGTGATTCACTGCTCATGGGAGATCAATGCGGGGCGCACACATTTCCTTATATTGAAGTAGAAAACCAAACGGCAAAAGTAGAACACGAGGCGACTACCTCAAAAATTGGAGAGGATCAAATATTCTATTGCAACCAAAGGGGGCTTGATACTGAACAAGCCGTAGCACTTATTGTAAATGGGTATGCCAAAGAGGTATTAAATCAATTGCCAATGGAATTTGCAGTAGAGGCTCAAAAACTGCTTGCGGTAAGTTTAGAAGGAAGTGTAGGGTAATGAAAAATTGTATTTCCTGTGGTAAAGAAATACCGGAATTGCGTTTAAAAGTTCTACCGAATAGTAAAACCTGTGTACAATGCTCTAATACAGGAAAAGTTGCAGGGTTTCCGGTCATTACAAACAAGACCTCCTATTCAGAACTGCAAATAGTAGCGCAGGAAACGGCAACGGAATTGTATGCAAAACAGGATAGAAAAGGAAGTATTTCTACCGGTGTACAATTCAAAAATACAAATCCTCCAAAAACAAGTAATTTCGAATAGTTAAACCATAAGATAAATCTTGTGAGATAAATAAAGTAAGAATGTTAAAAATAAAAAATTTACAGGCACAGATAGAAGGAGGGAAACAAATTCTGAAAGGATTAAACCTTGAAGTGAAACCGGGTGAAGTGCATGCAATAATGGGTCCCAACGGTGCCGGAAAAAGCACTATGGCTTCTGTATTGGCAGGAAGATCGGATTATGAAGTTACCGGAGGTTCCATTGAATTTCTAGGAAAAAATCTATTGGAAATGACCCCGGAAGAACGAGCAAGAGAAGGAGTATTTCTTGCCTTTCAATATCCTGTAGAAATTCCTGGTGTAAGTACCATCAATTTTATGAAAAGTGCGGTAAACGAGGTACGAAAACACAGAGGATTAGAACCATTAGACGCTCCCTCTTTTCTTCGAATGATGAAGGAAAAAATTGAATTGGTAGAAATTGATCAAGCACTTTTGAAGCGATCGCTTAACGAAGGGTTTTCAGGAGGGGAAAAAAAGCGAAATGAAATATTTCAAATGGCTATGCTTGAACCAAAATTAGCCATTTTGGACGAAACAGATTCAGGACTTGATATCGATGCTCTTCGGATCGTAGCAAATGGCGTAAACAAATTGAAGTCAAAGGATAACGCGGTGATTGTAGTGACGCATTACCAACGTTTGCTTGATTACATAGTACCTGATTTTGTACATGTTTTATACAACGGCAAAATTGTAAAAACGGGTACTAAAGAATTGGCTTTAGAGTTGGAAGAAAAAGGATATGATTGGATAAAGGCTGAAAACGGAGAAAAAGTTGGTGCATAACATGAATACTAAGATTGAAACAAATCTAATCTCCATACTTCAGGATGAATTCAAAAACATAGAACGTCATTGGAATGGCAGTGCTCATTCTGTTTTAAACGAAAAGCGGAAGGAAGCCTTTTTGAAATTTGAAAAGACAGGTTTTGCTTCTGTAAAAAATGAAGAGTGGAAATATACCAACCTGTCTTCTTTGTTGAAAGAACCGTTAAACACTACTTCTGCTGCACACCTTACCAAACAGGAAATAGCCCCTTTTCTTTATGACCTTGAAGCCAATAAGCTGGTTTTTATCAATGGCCAATTTTCGGAAGAATTATCGACAATCCTCTCCCCCATTTCAGAATTGGAAATCTTAAAGCTTAATCATACAGATTCTACCATTATAGAAAAATACTTTGCAGGCAAAACATATTCCTCCAACGACGGTCTTTCACTTTTAAATACGGCTTTTTCAGAAAACGGAATATTTATTCGGATTAAGAAAAACAAAGCGCTTCAATACCCAGTTCTTTTTTACCATTTTACAGACAGCCGACAAGAAAAAGTATTGTCCCAACCAAGAATTTTGGTTATTGCCGAAGAAAATACTCAAGCTACTTTAGTGGAATCTTTTCATACCGTTGGAACCAATACCAGTTTTACAAACAGCATTACAGAATTGGTTTTAAAAAAAGATGCTGTTGTTGATTATTACAAAATTCAAGACGATACTGAAAACAGTTATCATGTTGGCTCAACAGAAATACTACACGAAGCCAAAAGTAATTCTTCCTCCACAACGATTACCATTGGTGGTGCCATTACCCGAAATAATTTGAATATTACCCTAGATGCAGAATATTGCGAGGCGCATCTGAACGGATTATATTTACTTAAAGGAAACCAACATGTCGACAATCATACGATTGCCGATCATGCAAAAGCAAATTGTTATAGTAATGAATTATACAAAGGCATTATGGACGACCATTCTACCGGGGTTTTTAACGGAAAAATATTCGTAAAACCAAATGCGCAAAAGACAAATGCTTTTCAATCCAATAAAAATATTTTATTATCCAAAAACGCTTCCATTAATACGAAACCTCAATTGGAAATATTCGCCGATGATGTAAAATGTTCACACGGTGCTACCATCGGACAGTTAGACGAAGAATCATTATTTTATTTGCGTGCCAGGGGAATTGATGAAGCACAGGCAAAAAGACTTTTATTACATGCCTTTGCAAACGATGTTTTGGAAAAAATAAAAATTGAACCTCTCAAAGAATTTTTAAAGGTTAAAATAGAAGAACGGCTGCAATAGTCAGAGAATATACTTGATTTACTGCAAAATTCCCTAATGAGAATCATTTTCTTTTTTAACGTTGTTGCATCTGAAGATTTACCTCTGAATAGTTTGTTATTTAACAAACGACGACAATAAAAACGCAAATAATTCATCCATAACATGTACAAAGCAGTATTTATAGATATCGATGGAACGCTTATTAGAAGTGATCATAGCGTTAGTGAAGAAACCGTTGACACGATTCAAAAATTGAAAGAAAAAAATATTTTGGTCGTGTTGGTATCGGCAAGACCATTACATGGAATGTTATCGGTGAGTGAACAGGTAAAATTACAAGAAGCACCGCTTGCAAGTCTTAACGGTAGCTACATATCACTTTGTAATAAGATTATTTTTGAATCGTTTATTGACGCAACTCTTACCGCCAACCTTCAAAAACAATTGATTCAATATAAAACAACCTTAATTTACTATCAGCAAATGCAATGGTTTGCGGAGGCTGCAAACATCCAAACCGACAAAGAACAGAAAATTACTTCTATCCCTGTTACGATTCAATCGTTTGCAGACACCCTAAAATATTGGCAAGAAATGCATTCAGGTCCTAATAAAATACTAGCTGTGGCGGATGAAAATACGATTCAGACTATTCAAGAAACATTGGTACCCTTCTGCTCAGATCAACTGAACATGTATACTTCAAAACCGATATACCTTGAATTTATGAATAAGGAGGCTTCTAAACTCAATGCCGTTAAATTTTTAGCAAATCGATATCATATTAAGAAAGAAGAAATCATTGCCATCGGAGATAATTTTAACG
>DATHPH010000264.1:0-1543 GCA_035484095.1 Cytophagaceae bacterium
TTTGTGCTCTGTATAACCAGGATACTCCCAGTCGATATCTATTCCATCGAATTTGTATTCGTTCAGAACACGAACACATTCAGAAGCAAATCTTGCCCGTTTGACAGGGTCGGCAGCAATTTTCGGGAAATTCTCAGAAAGCGTCCAACCTCCTATTGAAACCATTACCTTTACACCCCAAACATGGGCGTGATCGACTATAGAAGTATTTGGGAAATAAAAGTAATAATCGTTCGTGCTGGTACTCCAATCAATTTTACCGCGTAATAAAATACTATCGGCCCAGGCATCGGTTCCTTTTATCAATCCTAACGAGTCGGGAGCGAAAAAAGAATAATTTAAAATTGTATATTTATTATAATCTAAAACTTCAGGAATCACTAAACCACCTCTTTTGTACATTTGCCAAGAGGGATAATAACCTATTATCTGTTTGCAAACAGGGGCTATACTTACCTCTTGATGTCTCATGGTATCTTTAAGTGAAGGGTCCTGTGCCATCACATTTGAAAATACGCCAATTAAAAGTAGTGTTGGTAATAATCTTTTCATCTTTACTATTTATGATTACTAACTAATTTCCCTTATTCTTAACAAAACCCAACCTCTTTCAATTGAAAATAAGAGGCTGGGACTATTAACTAAACAACTAATCATTTATTAAAACCAACAAAACAACTTTGTTCATGTTCTTTTCAATAAATTTATACGACATGGACATAATTTTTCATTTTTTTGAAAAAAAAAATGTTTTAAGTACTTAAAACGGTATTTTTTTTGACAAAATTATGGCACTTTAATTACTTCAATAAAGCTATAAAAAACATTAAAAAAGAATTTTATAAAACTTTATTACACCTTAATGTCTATTGCTAATAACTCTTTAAATACCACCATGTCACTTTACGACTTTCTTTAAATTTGGTTATGAAGAAATTAAAAACTCCCATCAATTTGAACTTTTTAAACCAATACGCCATAAGATTTGACTATCCAGTTTATAATTCTTTTCTTTGAAAAAACAGTATACTATGAATTTCCTTTCAAACTCGGACTTGTCCATATCGATTAAAGAAACCGGAGCTGAATTATGCAGTATTCTGGATAAAAAATTGAATTTGGAATATTTGTGGCAAGGAGATTCTTCTGTTTGGGGAAGGCAGTCTCCAGTCTTATTTCCAATTGTAGGTCGGCTGAAAGAGAATTCTTTCCTTTTCAAAGGAAAAAAATATTCCTTGCCACAGCATGGCTTTGCAAGGGATTACGCATTTAAGATTATAGCCAAACAAACGGACAAAATTGTATTTTCCTTAGATTATACTGTGGAAACCTTGGAAATCTTTCCTTTTAAATTTGAACTTCAGATTGGTTATCAATTATCGGGAAGGAAACTAACGGTGACATATAAAGTAGTAAATCAAGATGATCAGGGACTGCTTTTCTCTATTGGTGCACATCCAGGATTTAGATGCCCGTTGAATGAGGATGAAAGCTACGAAGACTATTTTTTAGAATTTAGCAGACCTGAAAATTTAAGTCTCCG
>DATHPH010000265.1:0-18324 GCA_035484095.1 Cytophagaceae bacterium
AAGCCGGTTATGTCATTCGTCGTATCTTGAGAAGAGCGGTAAGGTATGGTTATACCTTCCTTAATTTTAAAGAACCGTTCCTTCATAAACTTGTAGTATTGCTGTCCAATCAGTTTGCCGAAGTATTTCCAGAACTGAAAGCACAACAGGATTTTGTTCAGAAAGTAATCCTGGAAGAAGAGACTTCATTTTTAAGAACCTTAGAATCGGGTATTAAAAAGTTAGACGAATTAATTGCATCATCTACAGCATTTGATGGCGTCTCTCAGGGGAAAAATACAGATCAAAAAATGATCCCTGGAGATTTAGCTTTTGAATTGTACGACACTTTTGGATTTCCATTGGACTTAACCGAATTAATAGCAAAGGAAAAAGGATTTGTAGTTGATATTGCAGGTTTCGACAAAGAAATGGCAATCCAAAAGGAACGTTCGAAGGCCGCAGCAGTAAGTGAAACCGGAGACTGGATCGTAGTGAACGATGCAGATAAAGTAGAATTTGTTGGATACGAATATTTAGAGTCGAAAGCTAAAATAGTAAAATACCGTCAGGTAAAAACGAAAACGAAAGAGCAATATCAGATCGTACTGGATGTAACACCGTTCTATGCAGAAAGTGGCGGACAGGTAGGAGATATCGGCTATATACAGGCTGGGAATGAAAAAGTTTATATTACCGATACTAAAAAAGAAAATGATTTAGTGGTTCATTTTGCTGATAAATTACCTTCCGATGTACATGCGGAATTTACGGCAGTAGTAGACCCCACAAAGCGTTCTCTTACAGAAAATAATCATTCTGCTACACACCTTTTACACGCAGCTTTACGCGAGGTATTGGGTAATCACGTTGGGCAAAGAGGTTCGTTGGTAAATGAAAAAGTATTGCGTTTCGACTTTTCGCATATTGCTAAAATGACGGAAGATGAAATTTCGAAAGTAGAAAAAATAGTCAATCAGAAAATACGAGAGAACATAGCACTGGACGAAAAGCGAAACGTGCCTATAAACGACGCAAAGAATTTAGGTGCGATGGCTTTGTTCGGCGAAAAATATGGTGATTTTGTACGGGTAATTACCTTTGATAAAAACTATTCCGTAGAGCTTTGCGGAGGTACACATGTGCCTTCTACCGGGAAAATCGGGTTGTTTAAAATTACTTCAGAAAGTTCGGTGGCGGCAGGTGTGCGAAGAATAGAAGCAGTTACCTTCAACGAAGCAGAAGCGCTGGTAGATGAGCAAAATTCCTTGGTGACTAAATTATCAGAACTATTAAAGAATCCTAAAGATCTGGTAAAAGCAGTCAGTGATTTGGTAGACGAAAAAGCGAGGCTTCAGAAGCAACTGGATGAGGTCTATTTGAAACAAGCGCATGAATTGAAAGCTACTCTTTTAACAAAGGTGGAGAAAGCAGACGGTATTAATTATATAATAGAAAAAATTCAAATCGGTTCGGCAGACGCCTTGAAGCAACTTGCTTATGAAATACGCGCACAAGTAGCAAATCTTTACATGGTGCTCGCTGCGGATGTAGACGGGAAACCGAATGTGACGGTAATGTTTTCGGATAATCTTGTGGAAGAACGTAAGTTAAATGCCGGAACACTTATTCGAGAACTTGCCAAGGACATTCAAGGCGGTGGTGGTGGACAACCTTTTTATGCTACTGCCGGTGGAAAAGAATTGTCTGGTCTTGAGAAAGTAGTACAAAAAGCAAGAGCAGAGATAAAAGTGGTGAATTAGGAATTCTGTTAAATTATGTTGGTATGTTACCGAAGGTTTTTCTATCGTTAAATCCGGACCTTATTTTTCAGCGATTAACAATGGAACGGCTTCTTCCCAATTCCTGATGCGTGTATATTTATCAATGTTGATATTATGACTCGCAGTAAATAGAAAAGCTTTTCCTTTAAAGGTATCTAAATTTTTAAGCAGGTCATCAATCATAAAGTCAGTACCTATAATGCTTTTATCTCCACAGAACACAATATTTTTCCATGAGATAAAAGGAAAGTGTTCCTGAAGCCAGGACTTTTTTTCAGTAAGCGATTGTGGAAATTCCATTGCCGCTGAGACAATATAGATATCAAAAATTGGATGCAATTTTAGTAATGCATCTTTTGCTCCCGGCATTACCGGAACCGTTTGGAAAAAACCAGGGGTAGTTAAAAATCTTCGGATAGCCTGTTTGTCAGGGAAAGCTTCCGTTTCCGGAATTCCTTTTAACGTTTCTTTTGATATTCTTATTCCAGTTTCTTTTTCATACCAGTTAATGTAATGTGTTTCAACATCCGCAATTACATTGTCCATGTCAATGGCGATCGATTTTTTTCTCATCTCTTTCCGTAAATAGAATATTAGTAATAAAGCTCTTTACATAAATATTTTTTTACATAATCCTCGATCCCTTCTTCTAAGGAACTAAAGGGTTTATCATACCCAATATTTTTCAGTTTTGTCATATTGGCCTCCGTAAAATATTGGTATTTATCCCGTATATCAATTGGGGTATCTACAAATTCGATATGTTCAGTTTTGCCAAGATTTTTGAAAGTGTTTTTAGTAAGGTCTAAAAATGTCCGAGCTTTTCCACTTCCTAAGTTATAAATACCGGAATTTTTACGATGATGTGTCAGAAAATAAATTACTTCTACTACATCTTTGACATAGACAAAATCACGAAGTTGTTCACCATCTTTATAATTGGAATTATGCGACCGGAAGAGTTTCATTTTTTCAGTTTTTAAAATCTGATGGTAAGAATGAAAAATAACAGAAGCCATCCTGCCTTTATGGTATTCATTGGGACCGTACACATTAAAGAATTTTAAGCCGGCCCAAAAAAAAGGTTTTTCCTTTTGTTGCAATGCCCAAATGTCAAAATCATTTTTGGAATCACCGTAGGGATTAAGGGGTTTTAATTTAGGAATGATAACTTCGTTATCATCGTAACCATATTCTCCCAATCCATACGTAGCAGCTGAAGAAGCATACACCAAAGGAATCTGGTAGCGGCAGCATGCTTCCCAAATGCGTTTGGAATAGTTTAAATTTAACCTGTCAAAAATTGATTTATCAAATTCAGTAGTGTCTGTGCGTGCTCCTATATGATAGATAAATTCTACTTGTTTGTAATTTTTGTCAAGCCATTCAAAGAAAACATCACGGTGAACTTTTTCTTGTATTTTTTTCCCGACTAGGTTCTTATTTTTTTCTTCGTTGGAAAAATCATCCACAGCAATGATGTAATTAAAATTGTGGGCATTAAGTTTGCTTATAAGACAGCTCCCGATAAATCCGGCTGCTCCGGTTACAATCATCATGATAGTTAAAATAAAATAGTATCTTGCAAAAGTAATCAAATATTCCGTTTTTAAGATAAAGACAGCCATCCTTGTGAGGAAAAAAGTGATCCTTTTGTATCTATTATTTGTTGTGCTAACAACGATTTTATCTTGTGGTACTAAGACGGAAGAAAAAGATATTCTGTTTATAAATCGGAAAGACGATTTAGGAAGAACTGTTAAGGTAAAAAAGGAGGGAAAACGGTTTTTGCCATTTGCCCCTTCTGTTACAGAGATGATTTATTTGGTTTGCGATACAACAGAAATCGTTGGGCGCACTCCTCATTGCAATTATCCTGTAGCTGTTTTTTCTAAACCAGTTGTTAATAATTATCCTCCTGATCTTGAAAAAATACTTTTTCTTCATCCTGACCTTCTTATAACAAAAGATGGCATGCTTTCTTTACAGCAGGCTGCTGCTATAGAAAAAATGGGAATCCCTGTTTACTTTCAAAAATATAATTCTGTAGAGGATATTTTTAAAGGCTTTGAGGAATTGGGAGAAATTACCAATCATTCTTTACAAGGTAAAAAAGTTGTCGATTCCTTAAGAAAGGAACTTGAAAAATATACTAAGGTTTCTGATTCCAGTAATTTATCCAAAAAAGTGTTGATACTTATTTCCAGGGAAAGCTATTTTGTTTATGGAAAAGATACTTATGCTTCGGATATTCTACATTTAGCCGGGGGAGAAAATGCGGTGGACAGCGTTTACGAGAATTCTTATCCGGTGCTTACTTCCGAATATATATTGAAAATTAATCCCGACATTATAGTTGGAGGAGAACACCTTGGATTGACGAGTGATTTTTTTGAATTGCATAAAGAATTAAAACGAACCAATGCTTATAAGTATAAGCAATGTTTTGTTATAAACGAGGATTGTATTTCTCGTCCTGGACCAAGAGTAGTAGAAGCTGTAAAAATGCTTCGAGTTATTTTAGAGAAAAGCAAATCGTATAAGGCAACTCATGATTTCTAAAAAGTATACTACAAGTTTTTTTTTAATTCTGCTATTGACAGGCCTCCTTTTAATGGTTGGTGTGCAAATCGGAAGTTTCAAAACTGATTTAGGTACATTGTTTTCTGTAATAACCACTTATGATTCTGATAAGGCCGAACATTTTGCCATTCTTGAACTTCGGATACCGAGACTTCTTTTGGCGCTTCTGACAGGTGGAACATTGGCGCTGAGCGGTTATCTCATGCAGGCTATGACAAATAATCCATTGGCAGATCCATATTTGTTGGGAACTTCCTCAGGTGCAAGTCTTGGAGCAAACATTGTTTATGCGGGTATTGTTCCGGCAAATATTTTTACCGTTTCTCTTTTCTCATTTTCAGGAGCAATTGCGGTAACAATTGCGGCCATTGCCATCGCGTATCAAAAGGGCCGAATTGAACCAAACCGTTTGTTGTTATCAGGGGTAGCCTTATCAGCGTTGATGGTCTCTGTGAGCAGTTTAATGATGTATCAATCAAACGATGACAATCGCCTGAAAAACATTATCTATTGGACCCTCGGAGGGTTTGAATTTGCAGGTTGGGAGCAGTTGCCATTAGTAGCGTTAATTGTTTTGGTACTTAGTATTTTATTTTCATTTTATCAGAAACAGTTGAATTTATTATTACTGGGAGAGGAGCGGGCAGAGAATATTGGGGTGAATACGAAAGCCTTGCGATGGATAGTATTGATAGCTTGTTCTCTAGCCACGGGTATTGCTGTTTCTATCGCAGGGCCTATTGGTTTTGTCGGGTTGATTATTCCACATTTTATTCGTTCTTTTTATGGAGTAAGCGGACGTTACAATATCATTTTTGTAGTGCTTTGGGGTGGAATTTTTTTATTGGCGTGTGATGTGATTTCAAGATTGATTTTCTATCCTTCCGGAGTTCCTATAGGAATTATAACTTCGTTCGTCGGAATTCCATTCTTTGTATATCTGTTAGGGAAAAACAAGTTTAGATTTTAATAAGTAATCCAGAGAAGTCTCTAACCGTATCGAAAGGTGCTTTTTTTAAAGAAAAATAACATCAATATTGTTCCATATTTTACCGATATTTGTATGGAAAATAATTCAGAAAAGATGATCTACATTTCCAGAAAAGAACATTTCAATGCGGCACATAAACTCTATAATCCCAATTGGAGTGAAGCTAAAAACAAGGAGATTTTCGGACCTTGTGCCAATGCGAACTGGCACGGTCATAATTTTGAATTAATTGTGACGGTAAAAGGGAATCCTGATCCTGATACAGGATTTGTCATTGATCTAAAAAAACTTAGCATTCTTATTCGCGAAAAAGTCATAGAAAAGGTAGACCATAAAAATCTAAACCTTGACGTTGAATTTATGCTTGGGAAAATGGCTAGTACTGAAATTCTTACCATAGAAATATGGAAAATACTTGATCCGGAAATAAAGGCAATTGCTCCCAATGCCAGATTACATTGTTTGAAATTATATGAAACACCTAGGAATTATGTAGAATATTACGGTGATTAAAGTTCAATCGGAGATGTTTATTTCTGGTTTTTTATAAAAAAGTAATACAAACAAGTAATTAAAAATGAAGTACTATTTTATTAGTGGAGAACGTTCCGGGGATCTTCATGCCTCTAATTTAGCGAAAGAGTTAAAAAAAAATGATTCCCAAGCCACGTTGCGTGGTACAGGAGGAGACTATTTAAAAGCAACAGGTGCCGAAATTTTTAGACATTACAAAGATATTGCCTTCATGGGGCTATGGGAAGTTTTTATGAATCTTCGTGCCATTTCCAGAATTTTTAAGGAAGTACAATCGGATATACTTTCCTTTCAACCCGATGTATTGATATTAGTGGATTTTGGTGGATTTAATATGCGCATGGCGAAATGGGCAAAAGAAAAAAACATTAAAGTTTTCTATTACATTTCTCCGAAAATATGGGCCTGGAATCAGAAGCGTGCGCTGAAAATTAAAGCTACGGTAGATAGAATGTTTGTGATTATGCCATTTGAAAAAGAATTTTATGAAAAATTTGGCTATACAAAAGTTGATTATATCGGTAATCCTGTGCAAGATGCAGTAGGAGCCCATGTAGTAAATCAAAATTTTCGGACACTGAATAACTTATCTGATAAACCAATCATTGCCATTCTTGCCGGAAGCCGTAAACAAGAAGTAACGGTTATGCTCAAAACGATGTTGAGTTTTACCAACGAATATCCGGATTATCATTTTGTTATTGCAGGTGTATCAAATCTTCCAAAAGAATATTACGAACCATACAGAACGGATAATATCTCCATTGTGTACGATCAGGCCTATGATGTATTGGCTTTTGCAGAGGCAGCAGTGGTGACTTCTGGGACTGCAACGTTGGAGACGGCTTTGTTTGAAGTGCCACAGGTGGTATGCTATAAAACCAATCCGATTACCTATTTTATTGGAAAACCACTTGTTAAGATAAAATTCTTTTCTCTCCCGAACTTGATTGCAGGAAGAGAGATTGTAAAAGAATTGCTTCAGCATGAATTTACTTCTGATGTTGTATCCCAAGAATTGAAGAAGCTTTTGGGAAAAGAATATCGTCAGAAAATGAAAGAAGAATATGCTCGCATGAAACATGTGATGGGAGAGAAAGGAGCTTCCGGGAAGGCTGCTAAACTTATGGTTAACTATCTTATACGTGAGAAATAAAGTAATAAAAACGGGCTTAATTGGATTTGGAACAGGGGGTGAATATTTTCATGCTCCTTTTATACATGTTTTACCTGAATTTGAGTTAACCGCAATTTTGGAGAGATCTAAAGAAAAATCCAAAGAGTTGTATCCAAAGGCTGTTCTTATAAGAACTCTAGAGACGTTGTTGGCCATTGAAGAGTTGGAATTAATTGTGATTACAACTCCAAACGATACACATTTTGAATTGGCTAAAAAATCGTTGGAAGCAGGAAAACATGTAATCGTGGATAAACCTTTTACGGTAAGTACTGCAGAAGCAAGCGAATTAATACAACTATCCAAGCGTAAAAATAAGCTTATTACAGTTTACCACAATCGTCGTTTTCATAGTGATTTCAGAACACTTCAAGAGGTATTGAAAAGTGGAGCCTTGGGTAATGTTACGGAATACCTTGCCTGTTTTGATCGTTACCGTCCAGAATTAAGACCCAATGCTTGGAAAGAATTAGAAAAACCCGGTGCAGGTATTTTGTATGATTTGGGTGCTCATTTGATTGACCAGGTTTTGGTATTGTTTGGAAAACCTTTGGCCATTTCCGCCGACCTCAGAATGGAAAGAGCCGGAGCACATGCGGTCGATTATTTTAAGGTTCTGTTGCATTACGAACACCACAATGCTGTTTTGCAGGCAGGGATGTTGGTGGAGACACCCGGACCAGTTTTTAAAGTAGTTGGTACAAATGCTACGTATGTAAAATACGGTCTTGATCCGCAGGAGACAATGTTGAGAGAAGGACGTTTCCCGGAAGGTTCTCAATGGGCTGTTGAGCCAAAAGAAAATTGGGGAACGTTATACTCAAACGGATTGGAAAATAAAGTAGAACCTGTTTATTCTGATTACAGAGCGTTTTATAAAAATGTTTATCATGCTATCCTCAACGAAGAGCCTCTGGCAGTCACTCAGGAGCAAGCATTTGAAGTGATTCGGTGCATCGAATTGGCAATGAAAAGCAGCGTGGAAAATAAAGCAAAAATTAGCCTCTGAAATATGGGCTGATTTTTTATCTTTGTACAAGTAAAAGAAAGATGCTTTGTCGGTAATTGTTGAAAATCTCACTAAAATTTATGGAAAACAGCACGCTGTAGATGGAATTTCATTTGTAGCCAACAAAGGTGAAATTACAGGGTTTCTCGGACCAAATGGTGCGGGCAAATCTACTACAATGAAAATCGCTACCTGTTACATTTCGCCTTCTTCAGGTTTTGTAAAGGTAGCCGGTTTTAGCATAACAGAATCTCCAATCGACGTAAAAAATAAAGTGGGTTATTTACCTGAACATAATCCTTTGTATCTTGACATGTATGTAAAAGAATACCTTCATTTTTCCGGCTCGGTTCAAGGGTTAAAGGGCGCAAAACTGACTAAGAGGGTAAATGAAATGATTGACACCGTTGGGCTGACTCAAGAGTATAAGAAAAAAATAGGAGCCCTTTCAAAAGGGTATCGCCAACGGGTAGGGCTTGCTCAAGCAATGATTCATGATCCGGAGGTATTGATTTTGGATGAACCCACCACAGGGTTAGATCCCAATCAGATTATTGAAATAAGAAATGTAATTAAAAATTTAGGCAAAGAAAAAACAGTCATCTTTTCTACCCATATCATGCAAGAAGTACAGGCTCTTTGCGATAAAGTAGTAATTATAGACAAAGGTAAACTGGTCGCCGATAATAAAGTGGACGAATTAAAAAATATATTTCGGAGTCATCAAGTGCTTACATTGGAGTTTAGTTCGGAAATTGATATTGAATTCATCAAACAATTAGATACAATACAGAGCGTTACTCATCTTGGAGCGTTTAGTTTTGAAATTGTTTGCGGTATGGAGAGGGATATAAGGGCGGATTTATTCCGGTTAGCTTCTGAAAAAGGGTGGACATTGATAGGAATGAAACAGGAAGAGAGAAGTCTGGAAAAAGTTTTTTCCGATCTTACCGGTAAAAAGTAAGTTGAAATTTGGGAATAGAATTATGTTAAATTATAAATTTCAGAAATAATAAGATGACGGGAAATAAATTATTCTTTTATCCGCAACGTTTAAAACATATCCTGTCAGTTTTTTTTGTTTTCAATTTTTTGGTTTTCACTCCTGTTCATGCAACCATTCATGATTCTATTGGCGTAGAAAAAAAAGACGGCAAGTTGTTCGTGCTTCATCAAGTAGATGCGAAAGAGACACTTTATTCTATCTCTAAAAGATACGCTGCAAAGGTAGAAGATATAAAATCTGCCAATCCGGATATGGGCGAGGGAATAAAAATTGGGCAAGTGATACGTATTCCCTATAAAGGAATGCTTCAGAATGTTCCTGGAATTCCCTCTTCCGATGATTCGAAAAATTATAAAACACACCTTGTTGAGAAAAAAGAAACCTTATATTCTATTTCTAAAAAGTATAAAGTATCGGTAGACGAAATTACAAAAGCAAATCCGGGAATTGAATCAGGAATAAAAGAAGGACAGACGTTGAAAATACCTTTGGATATTAGCGGTTCGTCTTCTTCTAAATCAAAACCGGTTATAAAAACGGGTAAAATACATAAAGTTGAACCTAAAGAAACCTTGTTTGGAATTGCAAAAAAATACAATGTTTCGGTAGATAATATTAAGAAAGCGAATCCTGAATTAATTGATGGATTGAAAGAAGGAATGGAGATTATTATTCCTTCCAAGAGTAATAAACATAAACCTGCTGTGGAAGAAGCTCCGGCTAAAACAGTGGTAAATGAGAAAGTGAAAGAAGAGGAAAAACAAGAAGTTGTCGTACTTTCTCAAAATCAACCTAAAGGGGAATTTAAAAAAGTGACAGAAGAAGGGATGGCCGAGTTGTTAGAAAGTAAAAGCGAAGCACCTAAATTTCAAGCACTGCATCGGACAGCTCCGATAGGTACAATTATTCAAGTGCTAAACGAAAGCAACGGACAAAAAATTTTTGTAAGGGTAATTGGGAAATTGGTTGAAGTATCGGATCCTAAAGTAATTATTAAAATTTCTCAAAAGGCTATGGATCGTTTAGAAATTAAAGACAAAGCAGTGAAGGTAACATTAACCTATATACCTTAACATAGATAATCGTAAAACTTGTATAACAATAAAATGAAATTTATTCAGCTATCCATTGCAATAATAATCGTTCTCTCATTGTCCTATTTTTCAGGATGTAAGAAAAAAACAAACGATCCTATTAATTATGTAGACATCAATATAATGAAGGAAAATGCTTTATTGTCGGCAACGTTTGATGATATTGTGAAGGTAACAGAGAATATTTTAATGAATAATGGGGATGCCAAAATTAATACTTTGGCTGCTCCCCTGGGTTGTATTACTAACATTGATACAGTAGTGAAGAGCCCGACTTCTAAACTATACACGGTTGTATTTGATTCCTTATGTACTAGCTACGATGGCAAGACCCGAAATGGTACCATGTATATTTTGTTGAATGGTGTTAATTATCAGGATGCCGGATCTGTAACAACCGTTACATTTAATAACTTCAGTGTAAATGTAAACCCCATAACGGGCAAATTGGTTGTGACCAATGAAGGAAATAACACACGTAAAATAGAGGTTTCGGATACTTCAGGCACTGGTTATGCGAATATGTTTTTTACGGGGGGGGGTATAAATATTCAATGGAAATCTACCCATAGAAGTGTTCTCTATTATGGAATGAATGATAAAATAATTATCAATAATAAGTATAAAATTTTGCAACACGATCTTAATATCCCTACCTATTCAGGAATTTCATCTGACAATCAATATTATACAGGAAATCCGACTCCTTATTTGATTCTGAACGATAGTTGTCCTGGTTATGGGAACCTTAGGTATCCAAACTATGGTCAGATACTTTATAATTGGGGAGGTCATAATTATTTTACGGCGGATTATGGAGATGGTATAGATTCGACAGGTTGTACTGCCAGTGTGACTTTGACCATTGGAGCGACTTCTCAAGTATATAACCTATGGTAGTAAAGAAGGTGGAATTGTTTATCGACCATTAGGAATTTGTAATTGCAATGCTTAAGAACCTTTTGTAAAAGGCAGATATTTATTCTTTTTTCATAATTATTCTTTTATTTTTGTTTTACTTAAATCTGATTTATTGTGGGAAATGAACTAACAACAGTTGAGACTGCCAAAAAGCTTGGCCTTCTGGAAGAAGAATTTGAAAAAATAAAGCAAATTTTAGGGAGAACCCCCAATTTTACTGAGTTATCCATTTTTTCAGTGATGTGGTCGGAGCATTGCTCGTATAAAAATTCAATTGTTTGGCTAAAAAAACTACCAAAGGATTCTCCTCGGATGTTGGCGAAAGCGGGCGAGGAAAATGCTGGTTTGGTTGATATAGGAGATGGATTGGCGTGTTGTTTTAAAATTGAATCCCACAATCACCCTTCCGCTTTAGAACCTTATCAAGGTGCTGCTACAGGTGTAGGAGGAATAAACAGAGATATTTTTACCATGGGTGCAAGACCCATTGCACAATTAAATTCGCTTCGATTTGGAAATATTTCTCTGGAAAAAACAAAATGGTTGTTGCGAGGAGTAGTGAAAGGAATTGGTGATTATGGAAATGCATTCGGTGTACCTACTGTAGGCGGAGAAATTTATTTTGACGATTGTTATAATGTAAACCCTTTGGTGAATGCTTTCTCAGCAGGTATCTTAAAAACGGATCAGCCCTTGGCTCGGGCTACTTCTTATGGAGTTGGAAATCCTGTTTTTATAGTGGGTTCTGCCACTGGAAAAGATGGTATACACGGAGCAGCATTTGCCTCTAAAGACATTAGCAAAGATTCTGTAAACGATTTACCTGCAGTGCAAGTTGGAGATCCGTTTATGGAAAAACTTTTGTTGGAAGCTTCTTTAGAAGTAATCGCTACCGGTGATGTCATTGGAATTCAGGACATGGGAGCTGCCGGAATAATTTGCTCTACTTCAGAAATGAGTGCCAAAGGGAAACATGGCATGGAGATATGGCTGGATAAGGTTCCGATGCGACAAACCAATATGGTACCATTTGAAATATTGCTTTCTGAATCTCAGGAGAGAATGTTGGTAGTTATAAAAAAAGGTCAGGAAAATAAGATCAAAGCTATTTTTGATAAGTGGGATTTAAACTGTGCACAAATAGGCGTAGTGACAGATACCGAACGATTGAAATTTTATGTTGGAGCAGAATTAGTCGCCGATGTGCCTGCGGAAGATTTGGTTTTAGGAGGAGGAGCACCTGTTTATCATAGAGAATATAAGGAACCCGCCTATTTCAAAGAATTTCAAAATTTCAATATCAAAGACATTGCACTTCCTTCAAATTATAAAACGATTGCAGAATTTCTACTTCAACATCCTAATATTGCTTCAAAGAAATGGGTTTACGAACAATACGATTCTATGGTGGGTACTGCGAATGCAAGTACCAATGCACCTTCTGATGCTGCAGTAGTAAATATTAAGGGTACTGATAAATCGATTGTCATTACGGTAGATTGCAACTCTAAATTTGTGAATTCAAATCCTGAAGAAGGTTGTGCTATGGCAGTAGCAGAAGCGGCCCGAAATATTGTATGTTCAGGAGGAGAACCTGTAGCCATAACCAATAACCTGAATTTTGGAAATCCTTATATACCGGAAGTTTATTGGCAGTTTGTACATTCTATTCAAGGAATGAGTAAAGCTTGCTTGAAATTTAATACTCCTGTTACAGGTGGTAACGTAAGTTTTTACAACCAATCTGCCGATGGAGGACCTATATTTCCTACTCCAACCATTGGGATGTTGGGTTTGATGGAGGATATGAAAAATCGCATGACAATGGATTTTAAGAATCCTGGAGATATTATTTATTTGATAGGATATTCAAAGGACGATATTTCATGTTCAGAATATTTGTATTCTTATTTAGGAATTAAAAAATCCCCGGCTCCCTATTTTGATATGAACGAGGAGTACGATGTGCAAGAGTTAGTAAAAGGGTTGATAAAAGAAAAATTGATTGTTTCCGCACACGATATATCAGAAGGAGGTTTGTTTATAACATTGGCAGAATCAGCTATGGCGGGGAATGTTGGTTTTAAAGTTACTTCTGATTTCCGTTACAGGAAAGATGCCTGGTTGTTTGGAGAAAAACCAAGCCGTATTATTGTTTCTGTTTCACAATCAAAAGAAAAAGAGTTCTTAAAGTTTGTCACAGGTTCTCGTAATCTTATCAGCAGAGGCGAAAATTTGGGGGTGGAAGTTATTGGAACTGTTAACCCGGAAGACTTTATTATCGATAACGAGATTTTTATGAATGTATCGAAAGCCAAAAAAATATATGAAAATGCCCTTGAATCGATAATGCAAGCCTAATTAAAATTGTAGATAACGTATGCTGCCGTATATCTTATTGTATATCTTTATTTTAGTAGAACTTTGGGAAAAAATAAATTAGCCAGATTCGCCATTAATGCCCAGCGTGAAAACGTAATTGAGGAAGGAAAAGATATTTATAAAACTATAAAAGGAAACTGGAAAAAATATTTTGGAAACAACCATCCAGTATTTTTAGAATTAGCTTGTGGGAGAGGGGAGTATACTACCGGACTAGCCGCCATATATCCAAATATAAATTTTGTAGGAGTAGATGTAAAAGGGGCGAGAATTTGGAAAGGAAGTAGCGTGGCAGTAGAAAATAATCTGAAAAATGCGGCTTTCCTTCGAATAAAAATGTATTTACTCCTTGATTTTTTTGAACCCGGTGAGGTAGATGGTATTTGGCTCACTTTCCCTGATCCTCGTCCCGATGACCGAGAAGAGAAACACCGATTGACTTTTATAAAATATATGAATATGTATAAGAATATTCTTTCAAAGGAAGGACTGTTTTATTTCAAAACAGATCACGAAGGACTTTTTGATTATACTTATAAAGTGTTAAAGCAACCTGAGCTTGGGGTAAGAGACCTGGTTTTTACAAAGGATTTATACAATTCAGAATACATGGAGGAACACCATGGGATTAAAACTACCTATGAAAAAAAATTTGTCACATTAGGTGCTAAAATAAATTATCTAAGATTTCGCTTCGGGAAGTAGTTTTTGGAGGTTGTAAAGTCCCCTAACGTGCAAATACCTTTGCATTAAACTCTAATATTATTTTTGATAATAATCATGCAAACTAAAGAGGTATGGTTAATTTTTTTTCATCCATGAGAAAAGTTCTTCCACATCTTCTTTTACGCAAAGTCCAGTACCAGTATTCATGGTAGCTGCTGTACCACAGGCAATGCCGTAACGCAATGCATCCAGCGTATTAAATCCTTTTGATAAACTTAATACTAAACCTGCGACCATGCAGTCTCCGGCACCAACGGTACTTCTCTTTTTTACGGATGGTGCAGAAACATGATGAACTCCCTCTTCTGATACAATCATAGCACCAGATGGTCCCATTGAAACTACAAGAATTTCAATAGTGCCCGATTTTATTAATTGTTTAGCAGCTTCTTCCTGTTCTTTGACGTTATTTAGTTCGTAACCAACCAATTCTCCCAATTCCTTGGTATTAGGTTTTAAAAGGTATATTCCCTCTTTTAAAGCGGCTTTTAAGGAATCACCGGAAGAATCTAAAATTAATTTAGCTTTCTTTTCTTTAGCAATGATGGAAAGTCTTGCATAAAAATCTGTTGGTACGCCATGTGGCATACTTCCACTGGCTACAATATAATCGATAGAACGGGAAGGGTTAGCCAGGATTTCAAGACATTGCATCCACTCGGCATCATGAAGCGTAGCACCTGGCATTCCAAAACGAAACTGTTGATTGCTAGAAGTCTCTACTACTACGAAATTTTCACGCGTCCAGTTTTTGCATTCTACCGGGAGCTGATTGATAAACTCTAAATTAAGCAATTTTTGCAATAAATCTCCCGTGGGGCCACCTTTGGTATATACCGCTACGGAATCTCCACCTACTTTCTTTAACGCTCTGGATACATTAATTCCGCCTCCACCTGGTTCGAATTTTGCATCCTCACATCTTAGCTTATGTTCCGGTACAACATGATCGACGAAGGTACTTTTGTCCAAAGCAGGACTTAAGGTAAGTGTATAAATACTTTTCATAATTGAATTAATTCAATTACAAAACTAATCATTTTGGTCAATAAAAAACAATCCCGGTAAAGAACCGGGATTGCAAACCTAAACCTTATTACTTACCATTAAACCAAAAATCTTTATGCTTTAAATATGATATTGTTCATTGTCTTATATTATTATTTGCTACTTTTGATATATATACCCATCAAGAAGAAAAGGTAAACAGCAAAGTTTTATTACGTTGGAGAAAGTACGCGCAAAAAAACATTTAGGACAACATTTTTTGAATGACAAAAGCATTGCAGAAAAAATTGTTGGCTCCCTTAGCTTGAAGCATAAATACAAAAGGGTACTTGAAGTAGGTCCTGGCATGGGTGTGCTTACGCAGTTTTTAATCCTGGACCAAGATTTTGTTAGCCATGTTGTAGAAGTTGATCGGGAATCGATTGCCTATTTAAAAAAAAACTATGGTGCAAAATTGGAGGATAGAATTATAGAAGGAGACTTCTTAAGGTTAAGGTTAGAAACAATTTTTTCTGAAAATTTTGCAGTCATTGGTAATTTCCCTTACAATATATCTTCTCAAATATTTTTCAAAATTTTAGAGTACAGAGACTACATTCCTGAAGCAGTTGGAATGGTTCAGAAAGAGGTAGCAGAGAGATTGGCGGCAAAACATGGAAATAAAACCTATGGAATACTTAGTGTGTTGATTCAGGCCTTCTATAACATTGAGTACTTATTTACAGTGCACGAACATGTATTTATTCCTCCTCCGAAAGTTAAGTCGGGAGTAATACGTTTAACGAGAAATGACAGAGATAAATTGCCTTGTGATGAAAAGTTTTTTTTTATGCTGGTAAAACAAAGTTTTTCTACTCGGCGAAAAACACTTAGAAATTGTCTTAAGGGATTAAATTTGCCTGCAGAAATGATGCAGGAGACTCTTTTCGATAAAAGAGCCGAGCAGCTTTCGGTAAACGATTTTATCGAATTGGCTACCAGAATTGAAAAAATAAGAAATACGTAATGTCCAAAACTAAATTTAGTTATGACTTTTGAACTTACACAAGAATATTTGGATCAGCTAAAAGAGGCTATTTCCGATACCAATGAGCAATTTATAAAAAGCAGGATAGAGGAATTGCTTCCGCAGGATATTGCTTCTATTTTATACGAACTGGAAGTTCCAGAAGCTAAATATATTTTTTCGTTGTATGACAACAAAGCGCAAGCAAATATTATTAGTGAACTGGACGAAAGCTTTCGGGTTGATTTTCTTGAACAATTCAGTACCGATGAACTAGCAGAATACATCAAACAAATCGATACGGATGATGCTGCTGATATTCTGAACGAACAAGAGGATGCAGAGGCAATAATTGAATTAATTGAGGATAAGGACGAAGAAAAGGCCAAAGACCTGAAAGACTTGCTTCATTACGATCATGATTGTGCGGGAGGATTAATGCAGAAAGAACTTTTACGGGCCAACTTGAATTGGACTGTAGAAAAGTGCGTGGAGGAAATGCGCATTCAGTCGCGAAAAGTTGGCAAAATATTTTCAGTTTATGTGGTAGACGACAATGATAAACTTTTGGGTAGAGTATCGGTAAAAAAAATGCTTTTGGCAGAAGAACATACCTTGATTTCGGAAATTTATGAGCCTGATTTGATTTCTGTGGACGCTTTCATGTATGCCGAAGATGTGGCCGAATTAATGAAAAAATATGATTTGGTAGCTGTTCCGGTGATTAACCTCCAGGGAAAATTATTAGGAAGAATTACCATCGATGACATTGTAGACGTTATTACGGAAAAGGCAGAAATGGATATGCAGGCAATGTCGGGTATTACAGCGCAGGTAGAAGAAGAAGATTCGGTTTGGACGCTCACTAAGTCAAGACTTCCCTGGCTTTTAATTGGAATGATAGGAGGGATGACAGGAGCAAAATTTCTAGGCTTATACGAAGACTTTATAAGTTTAATTCCTGCCATGGCCTTTTTTATTCCTTTGATTACTGCTACTGGTGGCAACGTAGGAATTCAGGCGTCTTCCCTTATTGTGCAATCGTTGGCAAGAGAACCTTATTTTAATGATTTTTCTTTCTACAGAATGAGTAAAGGTTTTTTGGTGGCACTTATAAACGGTATTGCAATTTCGGGAATTGTTTTTGGATTTAACTTTTTGTTGGGTCAGGATCTGAAATTATCCATGGTAGTTTCCATTGCTTTATTTAGTGTGGTTATACTTTCCTCCTTGATGGGGACAGTAACACCTCTTATTTTAGATCGTTTCGGAATTAATCCTGCTGTCGCCTCCGGGCCATTTATTACCACCATGAATGACTTGTTGGGATTGGCTATTTATTTTGCTGTAGCAGGGTATTTATTTGCTGTTTAATGACTGTTGTAAATTTTGGTAGATTGGTCCCAATGATTGATCGCCATGTATGATTGTGCAAACTATTTTTCTTCCTTATAGAAGAGTTGGTAAAAGTTCAATCCTTTTTCTTCGTCAAAGCCCTTTGCAATGCGGTCTTTGTTGCCATGGATGTATACGCTGAAGTTTTTATCTAATTTTAGGATACTTTTAAAAATGCGGCTTGTATTTTTAACTGCGTTTTGTGAAATGTTAAATTCATCCGCAAATCGGATGTCTCTGTTTCGCTGAAAAGATTCTTTATAATCTTTAAAAGCATCAATTACTTCCGGCTGTTGAATAATTTCTTTGGTAA
Source organism: Cytophagaceae bacterium (assembly GCA_035484095.1). Taxonomy (GTDB): domain Bacteria; phylum Bacteroidota; class Bacteroidia; order Cytophagales; family Cytophagaceae; genus JANYCO01. The sequence goes on from DATHPH010000265.1 coordinate 17,909, forward strand.
AATCATTCAGATCAAAAGTTTCTCTTTCTTTGAAAAATTTTACAGATTTATTCATTAAATCTATTTCGTCTGTTTTTGAAATTTCAAAATCTTCTTTCAGCTTTTCATCAATAAAACCTTTGCATAGTTGTAAATAGTTTTGTGTATGATAATAGCTGTCTTCTCGCGCTTTAAGATTCAAAAAATTATTTTTCCAATATTCCTTATCTTCGTCTCTTGTTGTCGCATCTACGATGCAGACTCTGTAGCCCTTTTCCTTCTCAATATTAAATATTAAACATCCCTTGTCTAGTTTATTAATATTGATTCCGTTGTCGGATTGAATTTCATAATTATCTCCGGATTGGGATACTTTTAAATAAGTTTCTCTCGTCTCTGATTTAAACAGTCCAATTGCATCGGCAGGCTCTCCGTCT
>DATHPH010000266.1:0-5747 GCA_035484095.1 Cytophagaceae bacterium
CTATTTCACTAATATTTATAGTACGTATATTTATAGCGATACCGTTAAACATAAACATACCAAGATTAGGAGAGTTCAATGGTTGGAGAGATTTTACGAAAAAGGTAATAGCAAAAGCAGACGGATTGCCAATTACAACGAATACTTATCAAACAGCATCAAAACTTTCGTTTTATTCAGGCAAAATTATTCCTAGTCTCAATTTGGCGGGAAGAAAAAATCAATATACAATTTGGAACCTCGCAGAAAATCTAGAAGGTAAAAAAGTGTTGTATTTTAATGACAATTGTAAAATTGGAGAAAAAATTGTTTCTCCGATGCAGACCGATTTCTATTATACATTTATTGAAAAACTTGCCGTATACCAAGCTTTTCAAATAATACCGCAACAAAGATTCATAAAAGGTAAAATGGGCGAATCGGTTCCTGTACTTTTGAAAATACGTAGCAATACCGATGCTACTATTCAAATGGATCAATTTCCTCCTTATACCACGAGGTTTCGTTGTCTTTTTGCAGACAAAGACGGAATGGATTTCTACGATAATATGGTCAAGATTCCTTTTTATGAAAAAAACAAAAAAGAGTTGTTAATGGGCATAACGGTTGCTCTTCCTGATACGGCTGGTACCTTCCAGGCCAATATTTCGTTCTTTTCAGAACGTTTAGGTAGCTGGGGAGAATGGATGCCTATAAAAGTTGAAGTAGAATAAATACCAGTGAACTAACTCACAAGATCAAAATTTATTTTTTCTATTTTGTTTGACAAAGATTGTTCGATTAAAGGAAATACTTCCTCAAAATCTCTATTGAACGAGTCATAATTTTTTACGAGATCTCCGATAGATTCAGTAATTGTAGCATTATAAGAATTGTAACGAGTCATCTCCTGAATGTATTCGAATAAGCCATTTATGGTTTGTATATTAAGAATCGTATTCTTCTTTATAATTCTGTTCGCCATTCTTTTAGGTTTATAAGGAAAAAGGGAGTTGTGACTCTTAAGAATGGAAACGATTTCTATACAAAAATTTTCATAGCTGATTTCAGAATAGTTCGTCCAGTTTTTGGCTAAAAGGTGATCATAATAAAGACGTAAAATCGTATTTCCATATTTTTTTGCTTTTGGAGAAAGGAGGCACATGCTTCTTTGACAAATAGCATTATGGTTGATGAATTCGTCTATTGTTTTGCTTATTTCTTGACCCTTTCCAATGGTTGCGTTAAATGTATGATTATGGTTGTATAAATAACCAACGCCTAAAAATGAACCTACCATTATTTCTGGATTATGCTTGGAAAAAAAAGCATTTACTATTATTTCCATAAATTAAAAATTTGATCTATAACACAGTTTAACTCAAAAAAGGATATAATGCATATACCTCAAAGAAAAAGGTTTTTTCTTTTTCGGAATATTCTTTCAGACGAGGTATTTTTTATAGATTAACAATGCTTAGGTAGCAATTAAAAGTATCAAATTATATCATAAACAACTGAATAAGGTGTAAATACCAATTTTACTTTACGGATAAAAAACATTTTAGAATTAAAGCTATAATTGTTCTACAATTTTACCTACAATTCCTAGTGTATAATATTTGGCTACTGATTCTATATATTTCCCAAAATTGATATGCGCTTTATCGTCTGACCCATCTGAAATAGTACGAACTACAACATAGGGAATATTATATTCGTAACATATTTGTCCTACTGCTCCACCTTCCATTTCTACACAAAGAGTTTCGGGTAATTCGGATCGTATTTTTTTTAATTGCTCTATTGAACCAATGAACTGATCACCGCAGCATAATTGACCTTTGTATACTTGAGAAGCACTGAGCGAAAATTCCAATCGGTCTTTCTCTGAAATAAATGTTTTGACATCGTTTTGTAAAAAAAGGGTACAGCCTTTTAATGTTTTTTCAACTAGCATTGGATCACAAGTAAAAAAACCCTTTCCTAACAGAGGGGCTTCAAATTGAGGAAACAACGGTCTTGCGTCTAAGTCATGCTGTACACACTCATCGGCTACTACTATGTCCCCCATTTTTAAATGAGGTGCAATAGCACCGGCTACACCACAAACGATTAAAAGGCTGATGCCAAATTTTTCAATCATTACAGCTGCCGTTACAGAAGAAGCTACTTTGCCAATTCTGGAAAGTGCCACCACGCAAGCTTTTTTTTGAAAGATACCTTTGTAATATTTTCTCCCGCCGGATTCATAAACCGACTCTATTGTCATTGCCTCTACAATTAAAGCAATCTCTTCAGGCATTGGGGCAAGTATTCCAATAAGCATAGAATAGATTTATGGAAAGATTAATTATGAGTTTCTAAATTATTAATTTATTACGTTTAATTCTATCTTTAAATGTAAAAAGAAAATAAGATGGACATTGTTGAAGCATTGAAAAACACTATACGAGATGTTCCGGATTTTCCTAAGAAAGGTATCGTATTTAAAGACCTTACAAGTATTTTAAAAGATCCGAAACTTTGTCTTGATATCACTTCCGTGTTTTGTGATAAAATTAGGCCATTGGCTCCTGACGCAATTGTGGCACTCGATAGCAGAGGATTCTGGTTTGCACTTTTAATTGCAACACGTTTAGGAGTGCCAATGATTCCGGTTCGCAAGGAAGGAAAATTACCTTATAAAACTATAGCTAAAGCTTATTCTTTGGAGTATGGAACTTCGAAAGTAGAAATGCACATAGATGCATTGCAGCCTGGCTGGAAGGTCTTTATTCATGATGATTTATTGGCTACCGGAGGTACGGCAGCGGCAGCCTCATCGCTTGTACTCGAACAATCTGCACATGTTTGTGGTTACGGTTTTATCGTAGAACTTGATTCTCTGGAAGGGCGCGGCAAACTAAAAGAATTTTCCGAAAACATTGTTACACTTATTCATTACTAACAAACTTCTTGTGCTGGATACAGTAGCTCCCGGTTTTAATTTTGAGGCTTTCGAATTAATTTCTAAGTACGATTACAAAAAATCTATCCGGAATGGAAAGAAATTATTGAAGAAATGACCTGATAGCTTTAGGAGCCCTTAACATGTATGAAAAGAAGGTAAGTGAGTTTTGTTTAGTAATCCTCAGTACAATTCCTTTTCTTGTTTATTTTCCCACTCCCTAAAAGCCTCAAGCGCCTGTTCTTTTCCTAAGGCGATAAAAGGAATTTTTCTAGCAGCAAATTCCTTTTTAAGTTCTTGGTAAATCAAAGAATCGTCAAAACCAATCCTGGCAGCGTCTTCACGAGTATTGGCATAATACACTTTTTCCGGTCTTGCCCAATATATAGCCCCTAAACACATGGGGCAAGGTTCACAACTCGTATAGATTTCACAACCCTCCAACTGGAAACTGTTCAGGTTTTTGCAAGCTTCCCGAATGGCCACTATTTCCGCATGCGCTGTTGGGTCATTGGAAGATGTAACTTGATTAAAACCCTGTCCAATAATTTTACCATTTTTTACTACAACGGCTCCGAAAGGTCCTCCTTTATTTTCTCTTGGTCCTTGTAGCGATAATTCAATCGCTGTTTGCATAAAAGACGTTTCTGTATTGTTCATGATGAAATGTGTTTTTATTCAATGAATATGTTTTGCGTATAAGCGGGCTTTTTCTGAATAACTAAAAAGACTCCATTCTTTTGTAATGGAGTCTTTTTAGTTTATATCCCTAAAAGATTTTTATGGTAAAAACCCTTTATGTATTTATGGTTACGAATTTGCCAAATGCAAAACGCCGGTGTCTCTTGCTTCTAATACAGAATCCCCTGTAAGGAAAATATCAACGTTACGTGCACATTCGCGTCCTTCAGCAATTGCCCATACTACAAGCGATTGCCCTCTTCTCATGTCTCCTGCAGCAAAAACTTTTGGATTAGTAGTAGTCTGATAGTTCTCTTTTGCCTTCACATTTCCTCGATCGTCGTATTCTACACCAAAATCATTTAGCATTCCTTCATGTTGGGGATGAAGGAAACCCATGGCTAACAAGGTAAGTTCGCATGGAATTATTTTTTCAGTCCCGGGAAGTTCCTGGTATTTCGGGAGTTTTCCTGCTTCAGGAGTTATCCAACCCATTTCAGCTATTTTTACAGCCGTTAGATTACCGTTGGTATCGCCAATAAATTCTTTGGTTGTAATGGCCCATTGTCTTTCACAACCTTCCTCGTGTGAGGAGGAAGTGCGAAGCATCATCGGCCAGTTTGGCCAGGGAGTACTTGGGTCTCTGTCTCCGGGAGGTTTTGGCATCAGTTCAATTTGTGTTACTGATTTTGCGCCATGTCGGTTTGAAGTTCCAACGCAATCTGAACCCGTATCCCCACCACCAATGACAAGTACATTTTTGTTGGTGGCCAAAAGCTCACCATGTTTGTATTCTTTTCCGGTATGATCTATTAAAACTTTTTTATTAGAAACTCTTTTATTTTGTTGACTTAGGAATTCCATCGCAAAATGAACCCCTTTCAGATTTCTACCAGGCATTGGAAGATCCCTTGGTGCAGTAGATCCTCCTGATAATATAATAGCATCAAAGCTTGAAAGCAATTCTTTTACTTTCACGTTAACGCCCACATTGGCATTGGTTTTAAAGATTACACCCTCTTCGGTCATTAATTTTACACGGCGTTCAACTACTCCTTTTTCCAGTTTGAAATCCGGAATTCCGTAGCGAAGCAATCCGCCTATTTCATCCGCTCTTTCGAATACCGTCACGGTATGACCAACCTTATTTAATTGAGCCGCTGCCGCAAGACCTGCCGGCCCTGAGCCAATCACCGCTACTGTTTTGCCGGATCTGTTGGTGGGAGGAGTGGCTTTGATATAACCTTTCCGGAAAGCGGTTTCAATTATATTTTTTTCAATCTCTTCAATAGAAACCGGAGGTTTGTTGATCCCTAACACACAAGCAGACTCGCAAGGAGCAGGGCATATTCTTCCGGTAAATTCAGGAAAGTTGTTGGTAGAGGTAAGAATTTCTGTAGCCAGCTCCCAGTTTCCTTCATAAACAGCGTCGTTAAATTCAGGAATGATATTTCCCAACGGACAACCGTTATGACAAAAGGGTACACCACAATCCATACAACGTGCTGCTTGAGTTTGAACTTTATCTTCTCCAAAATCAAGAACAAACTCATTGTAATTTTCGATCCTTTTTTTAGGATCTGTTTTCTTTGGTAGCTCTCTACCAAATTCCATAAATCCGGTTGGTTTCCCCATTATACTAGTACTCCTTTGTTTTCAGATTGTTGTTTTCTTTTCAATAGTACTGCTTTGTAGTCAGTAGGCATTACTTTCACAAAATTCTTTAATTGATTTGTCCAGTCTTTCAGAATAAATGCGGCTACATCGCTCTTTGTGAAATCAAAATGATTTTGAATCATTTGTTTCAATGTATTCTCATCCTCTTTATCAATGGCGTCAAACTCTACCATTTCCATATTACAGTGTCCGCTAAAGGTTTTATTGGCATCGTATACATAAGCAATTCCGCCACTCATACCTGCTGCAAAATTTCTACCTGTCTCTCCAAGGATGATAGCAAGACCACCGGTCATGTATTCACATCCGTGGTCTCCAACGCCTTCTACTACTGCTTTTACTCCAGAATTCCGCACACAGAAACGTTCCCCCGCCTGACCTCTGATGTATGCTTCTCCCAGCGTAGCCCCATAGAATGCCACATTGCCTACGATGATATTATCTTTTGCAGAAAAAGTAG
>DATHPH010000267.1:0-3120 GCA_035484095.1 Cytophagaceae bacterium
ACCGTGTCCACATCTTTTACGATAGGCTCCCCTTTTAAAATTGGCTGACCTGCAACCTCCCCTTCTTTAAACCCAACTGCTACTATTTCATGACCATGATTTACCAGCATGTTTGCCGCTTTATAGGCATAACGTTCAGGATTATTACTTGCACCGAGTAGGACTGTTTTTTTCATCTTAGAAGAATTCGTTACCATTAGTAAACGAGTTAGCGGAAGGAAAGGTTCTTCGTTTTATTTCCCATATTTTTCAGCCCATTTTTCGGCACATCGCTCTCCGTCCATCGCTGCAGAAACAATACCACCGGCATAACCGGCTCCTTCTCCACATGGAAATAATCTTTTTATCCCGATATGTTCAAACGTTTCACGATCGCGTGGAATCAAAATTGGAGAAGATGTTCTGCTTTCGACTCCAATAACTTGTGCTTCGTTTGTTAAATACCCTTTTATTTTTTTTCCAAAAATTTTAAATGCTGCTCTCAATCGTTCGGAAATAAAATCTGGTAAAACCTCATCCATACTTACTGCATTTAATCCGGGTTGGTACGATGATTTTAACAAAGAAGAAGAAGTTTTTCTGTTCACAAAATCATTCATACGTTGGGCCGGTGCTGCTTGTGTCTTCCCTCCTGCCAACCATGCTTTGTGCTCTATTTCTTTTTGAAATTCCAACCCTGAAAAGGAGTCAAATTTTTGATATCCCATTAAATCTTCTTTTTCTACTGCCACCACAATTCCTGAATTCGCAAAAACAGAATCCCGACGAGAAGGAGACATTCCATTTACCACAATTTCTTCCTGACTTGTGGCTGCCGGAACGATGAAACCACCAGGACACATGCAAAAGGAGAATACACCTCTTTGAACGCCTTTAAAAATCGTTTGTTCCACTAAAGAATAAGATGCCGCAGGAAGAAATTCACCTCTATTATCCTCACAATGGTATTGAACTTTATCAATCAATGATTGTGCATGTTCTATCCTAACACCCAATGCAAATGGTTTTGCTTCAATATGAATTCCATTTCTTCTCAACAGTTCAAAAATATCTCTGGCGGAATGACCTGTTGCTACTATTAACCCTTTCCCATCAATCTTATCTCCATTTGCAGTGCAGACACCTGTTACTTCTTTATTTTTGATACTAAAGTCGGTTACTCTCGTATTAAAATGCACCTCCCCTCCTGCATGAATAATACTTGCCGTTATTGCTGTTACCAACTGAGGTAATTTATTTGTTCCAATATGAGGATGGGCGTCTATCAAGATATCTTCCTTAGCCCCGTGGGCAACAAGAATTTCTAAAATTCGGGTTACGTCTCCTCTTTTTTTGGATCTGGTATATAGTTTTCCATCCGAATAAGTTCCGGCTCCTCCTTCCCCGAAACAATAATTTGAATCCAGGTTGACAAGATGATGTTTATTAATAGCAGCCAAATCTCTTCTACGTGCTTTCACATCTTTACCTCTTTCGAGAACGATTGGTTTAAAACCTAATTCAATTAAGCGAAGTGCCGCAAACAAACCCGCCGGTCCTGCACCAATTACTATAACAGGCGCAGCGCCTGTCACATTTTTATATTCCCTTTTATAATTTATTTCCGGAATAGGTTCCTGAATATAAATCTCCAAAGAAAGGTTAATTTTAGGAAAACGAGAACGGGCATCGATGGATCTTTTTCGTATCTTAACAAAAACCTCCTCCGTGGTGGAAAGAGACATTATTTTTTGTACTTCAGTAACCAGCAAACTCGGAGAAGCTGCCGTTTCCGGTGTGACGACTATATTTAATTCCTTTATCATAAAATTAGTAAGGTATTTATCCTTAAATAGCAGACGTAAATATAAACCGATTTATCCTGAAAAATGAATCTCTTTTGCCATAGTTACATCGTATACGTATAAAGCCCTTACTTCAGCGTATAAGTATCCCAATATTTTATAAAAGCATTTCTTTTCACTTTTACAGCATACCAAGTGTTTTTTAAGTGTATAATTTATAGCATTTTTACCATTATTTGAGTGCTAAAAATTATTAAATCAATAAGATAATTTGTAATTAAAATAAGATTCATGATATTTCATAGATTAGGCATCCTTAAATAATTTTAAAGCATGAAAAAACATTTAATAACCTCCTTACTTTTACCCCTTTATTTTATTCTTTCTTTTAGCCAATTTGTAAATGCGTCGGAAACAATCGTTAAAAAGGTAGAAGGTCAATGGAAATTATATGCAGACGGAAAGCCTTTTACGCTAAAAGGTGTCACCTTCGGCAAACCGATTACGAAAGAAAATATTGGTGCTTACATGAAAGATTTAAAATTTTTAGGTGTAAACACAATTCGAACCTGGGGCACAGGAAAAGAGACTCTGTTATTGTTAGACAGTGCCAATGCATACGGAATTAAGGTCTTACTCGGAATCTGGATGAGACATGGAAGACCAGGTATGGAAGGGGATGATAGCTTTGACTATATAAACGATAAAAAAGGAAAAGAGGCAATGTTTAACGATGCCATTCAAGCGGTTAAATTATACAAAAACCACCCAGGTTTGCTGATGTGGGGAGTAGGAAACGAAGTGACTTTAAACATAGCTACAGACCCGGAAAAAAAAGTGTACGCCCAATACCTGGAAACTGTTCTTCTGGCAATAAAAGCCGAAGACCCGAAACATGTGGTAGCCTCGGTTTCTGCCTGGACGTTCGATTGGAAATGGTGGAAAGAATATACCCCGTCGCTTGATGTGTATGGAATCAACGTTTATGGTGGTGGAGCCAATCAAATACCGGATGAGTTAGCCAAACTAGGAGTTGATAAACCTTATATGATTTGTGAGTACGGTGTAAATGGTGAATGGGAAGCAAAACCGGATAAAAACGGTTTGCTCGTTGAACCAAACGATAGGCAAAAATACGATGTAATTGCCAAAGGGTATAAAGACTGGATAGCTTCTAAAAGCAACTGTCTCGGAGTATATATATTCCATTATGGAAATGGTGCCGACCATGGAGCGGTTTGGCTTAATATGTATTTTGACAATTATTATCGTCCGGCTTATTGGGCTACCCGAGAAGCCTATACAGGAAAGAAACCAATCCATCCAATACCGGATA
>DATHPH010000268.1:0-6091 GCA_035484095.1 Cytophagaceae bacterium
TACCGGAAGATAAGAAAGGGAAGCAGAGATGTATTCTGAATTGTCGGCCAACATCATGTTGTAATTTGTATATGCCAAAGGTGTTGAGGAAATAAAGAAAAATCCCTCTCCGTATTTTATGCAAATAAAAGTAGCTTTTCCGTCACTGTTTAGTCCAAGTACTTGCGTATTGGCAGTATCGATAGAAGAAAAATAGCCGGGTACTGTTCCATTGCGGTAGTAATATTTTTTTTCAAATGTTTTTAATTTTGTATTCAGGAGTGTGAGGTAGATGGAATCTTTTTTTTGATCTATGGCCAAATCGTTGGTGCTGAAATTCATATCGTAAAGTCCGTTGCCGATCTTAATTTTTAAGGAGTCGGCTAATACACCTTGCATCTCTTGGGCAGCAATAAAGACGCTATTTCCTGTTTTTGCAAAATTCAACAGTGCATGAGCATCCGTTTCTCCTGGTGAAAATTCAGAATTAATAAACACATAATTTTCTTTTTCTAACACTACAGAATCTTTTGGACGTTGGATGTCAGGAATTATTCTGGAATTCTGAAGATCCTCTTCCATGTTCGCCAGATTCGTTTTTGCAATAGAATCATTGTTTCTATTGAGACTGTCCTGAGAAATTATTGAATCCGGGGATGTGGCATATTGCTTTTCAGAGCTCCCATTAGCAGGGGCTGTAGCAATAGAATCAAGCTGGTAACGGAACGTTTCTTCCGAATAATCATAATAATCCAATACCTGGTAAGGCGTTTTTTCAGTAATGGTAATTTTTCGATTAGGGAAAATGTCTTTTAGAAAATCGACCAAAATAAAAGAACCGTAAGGATTTTTATCTTTCTTTTCAAATGTTTCATGCCAATTTAATGGTTTCGGCAAGTATACTTCTACCAATACTGCTAAAATAGCAAGCAGTCCTAAAATGATAAATGGAAGCAGTTTTTTCATTTGGCCGTTGCAGACAGCGTTAAGAATTTATGAAAAGTTTCTTCCATTTTGGAAAATTTAGCTTTGTCAATTTCTGTATTTCCATACCAGACATGTTCGTATAAATAAGTGATATTTTCAAATCCATTTTTAATAGAAGGATTTTGAAGTTCATGCAAATAATCGCGATTGGTTTTGTCAATTTCCCACTGAATATGATTTTTATCCGAAAGCTGTTTCAATGACTTGAGATAATACAATCTGACGGCTCTGCCAAACTTATTAAATTTTATAGTTTCCTCAATCATTTTATCAAAATCAATGGAATGAATATCTTCTGTAAATTCCGAAAAATCCAGATTGCTTTTCTCTTGTATATTTTTTCTTGCAAAAATACCTGTGGTTGTCATCCACATAGCAATAATAATAACTGCAGCGAGAGCAAGTAAACAGATCATGTAAAATAACATACCAGAGCCCGAACCTTTGGAATTAGACAGGGCTTTTGCTATAAAGAGTACTATTTTATAAAGTATTTTATCCAACAAAGAGATCTCCTCTTTTTTTGTATTTAGATCATATTGGAAAACAGCACTTTCTTTTGTTTTTTGCAATTTTCCCTTGTCAAAATTTCTTTCCTGAACTTCAGCCGTAATTTCATATTGAACCTGCGGAATACTATCTCCAATTGCCAGACTTTTGAAACAGAGGCTGTTTAAAAGAACAAGGAAGCAAACTATTTTTTTCGCAGCCATTATTAATTTTTCAAAAGTGTGATTTCTGGTTCCAGGTTATTTATAAGGATCGATTTTTTCTCTACGGTCTCTTTTCTGTTTAAAAGAATAGGGAGTAGAACAAAATAATAGAGGATAAAACCGGCAGAGCCAATTATAATAATAAGTTTTATAAGCAAGGGAGCTTCTGTAAGTCGCGTTACATAACTTTCTAAAAAACCAGCCACGACAAATATTGGAATCAATCCTATACATATTTTCACTGCTCTTCTGGCACCCTTTGTCAAAGAAGTGAGACGGCTGAGCGTGCCCGGGAACAAAATACTATTTCCTAATACAAAACCTGCTGCTCCTGCTATTACAATCGCAGAAATTTCCAATGTACCATGAATCCATATTGCCAGAAAGGACGTAACAAATAAACCTTTTTGATAAAAAAAATATTGAAAGGCTCCCAACATAATTCCATTTTTAAATAAAATCCAGGCACTTCCAATTGAAAAAAAAATTCCCATCACGAAAGCCTTGAATGAAACGCTGATATTGTTAAGGGTGATCGTATAAAACATCATATCGGAATCTTGACTTTTATATACTGCCATTGGGTCTCCCTTTTCTATATTTTCCAAGGTCATGTTCACATAATTGTCTCCCATAATAAGGCGAACAAAACCATCGTCGTAAGAAGTCGAAACTACTCCGATTAATACTGCCAAAGCAAATATAATGAAGGAGTAAAGGAGTTGCCGTTGCGATTGAAAAAATTCTTTTGGCAACTCGTGTGTCCAAAATTTTATAAACCGACCCGACTTTTCTTTTTTATTTTTATAGATTGCTTGGTGTATCTCGGCAGTTATTCCATTCAAATAAATAGTTGTTTTACTTTCCGGATAATTTGTTTGAGCAAATGCGAGGTCGTCTGTCAGTTCGATATAAAAATCGGCTAGACGGTCAGGGTTAATGCTTGATTCTTGCTTGAGAAGTTGTTCAACTTCCCGCCATTTTTTTTCATTTTTTCGTAAGAATACTACTTCCCGCATCGTTTGTAAGACGTTTGATTCACCTAAAATACAAATAGGTTACTCCTGCAAATCCTTTTAGTTTCAAAGATAAATAATCACTTCAATATATAAATTTTAATCGAAATTTTAGTTATTTTTGAAAACAGTATTCATCATGAATGGCGCGGATAAAATTAGAAACCACCCAAAACGTTTTATTGGAATTTGACCTTGCAGGTGCCGGAGAACGAATCTCTTCCGGTCTTCTTGATTTATTATTTAAAGTGGTGTATGGAATGATTTGTTTTATCCTTTTATACAGATTTTTCCATCTTTCGAATTTTGAAGACATCCCTACATGGCTTCTTTCATTAATTATTATACTAATTACTCCCATCGGATTTTATGATTTACTTTTTGAACTATTTATGAACGGTCAATCTCCCGGGAAAAAAATCATGAAATTAAAAGTAATTAAACTGGACGGATCACAACCGGGTATCGGCGATTACCTGCTGCGGTGGTTCTTTCGAGCAGTGGATTATTTGCCTTTCTGTTTTATAACCGGAATTATTGCCATTGCTGTTTCTAAAAAAGAACAACGACTAGGTGACATAGTTGCCAACACTACTGTTATCAAACTTAAGAAACGCGCCACACTGGAAGATACTATTCTTAGGGTTTTAGAACACAATTACAAACCAATTTTTTCAGATGTACTTAGGTTTAGTGATAAAGACATCAATACTATTAAAGAAGCGCTTGAAATTTACAAAAGAACAAAAAATCCAAAACATATTGATTTGTTGGCAATGAAAGCTAAACAGTTATTAAATGCAGAAACAACCAATATGTCCTCTACGCATGTGTTGGAAACGCTTATAAAAGATTATAATTATTATACGAATGAAAGTTAAATAGTTTTTATAGGCTGTTTAAGGATTGCGATCGAACATCTGTTATCTTTTAGTTAACAATCCCACAAATAAAATTCAGCATCTCAATGCCCGTTTTATGGACGAAAAGATTTATCTTGTCTTTCTAAACAGAGGGTAATATTCTACATGCTTATTTAATGTCAGATAGTGAAAATAGTTTTTTAAAAAAATATTCCATTGCTCAACTTGCGTTGCGAAATGGAACTGACAGAGAAGAAATTTGGTGTGCCTATAAAGGGATCATCTATGATGTTACGAAATCCAGAATGTGGAGAAACGGAAAACATTACGAACATTGGGCCGGACAAGACCTTACGGCGGAATTGGGAGATGCTCCGCACAATGAAAATGTTTTTGACAAATTCAAAGTGGTAGGGAAACTCGAGTAGAATGTAAAGTGTTTTGCGGTTTAGTATAGGAAATTGATTTCATTACCTTTTAAAGGTAATGACTTATTATACAACGATACAATAAAAATGATTGCTATTATAGATAGTGGTTCCACGAAATCCAGCTGGGTATTTATGGATCGTTTTTCAAAAAAAAGCGAATACACAACCATTGGCTTTAATCCATATTACCAAAGTGCGGAAGAAATTTATTCCATTCTTTCCAGCGATTTAATACCGGTATTACCCAAGGAGGAACTTTTGGAGGAGGTTTATTTTTATGGGGCAGGATGTGAACGCTATTCCCAAAAAGAAATTGTGCGAGCAGGGTTACAAAAAGCATTTCCTTCTTCTGTCATTCACGTAAACCATGACATGCTGGCGGCAGCGCGTTCGCTCTTTGGTCGTAACCCCGGCATTGCCTGTATTGCAGGAACAGGCGCCAATACTTGCTATTACGATGGAGTCAACATTGTAGAAAATATTTACTCACCCGGGCTTGCCTTAGGCGACGAGGGGAGTGGAGGGTTTCTCGGGAAAATGCTTGCGAGGGATTATGTTCGTAAGGCTCTTCCTGAGCATCTGATGGAAAAATTTGAAGCGTTTACGACCGATCGTCTTCCTGATATTTTGGACAAAGTGTATAAAAAACCTTTCCCAAACCGCTATCTTGCTTCTTTGGCTCCTTTTGTAGTGAAGTACCAGGACGATCCTTATCTGTTTCAATTGGCGTATGAAAATTTTGAAGAATTATTTAACCGCTGCATCTGCCGTTATGAAAAACACCGCGAACTTCCGATTCGGTTTATTGGATCCGTTGCTGCTTTGCTAAAACCTGTATTAGATAAGGTAGCGGCAGACAAAGGACTTTGCATAGACAAAGCCATTGCCAATCCGATGGAAGGACTTATTGTCTACCACTTGCAAAAAACAAACTTATGAACATTACAGAATCATCCTCTCATTACAATCAATTAGAGCAAATGTCTCTGAGCGATCTTTTGCACAATATCAATCGTGAAGATAAAACCGTACCATTGGCCGTAGAAAAAGCCATTCCGCAAATTGAAAAACTGGTTCAGGCCATCGTGGAAAGAATGAAAAACGGAGGCAGGCTTTTTTATATTGGAGCTGGAACCAGTGGTCGTTTAGGAATCGTAGATGCTTCCGAATGTCCTCCCACTTTTGGCGTTTCACACGATATGGTGGTCGGAATTATTGCGGGTGGAGATTCTGCTATTCGGAAAGCTGTTGAGTTTGCCGAGGATAATCTGGAGCAAGCCTGGAAGGATCTCAACGAATTTCATATCAACAGCCGCGACACAGTTATAGGTATTGCTGCCTCTGGGAAAACACCTTATGTGATTGGCGGATTAGAAGCCTGTAAGCGAAACAATATTCTGACAGGTTGTATCACCTGTAACCCCGATTCAAAACTTGCGGACACGGCGGAATTGCCGGTAGAAGTAATCGTAGGACCGGAATTTGTAACTGGTAGCACTCGAATGAAAGCGGGAACAGCGCAAAAACTTACGCTGAATATGATTTCCACTTCTATTATGATACAATTGGGACGAGTAAGAGGAAATAAAATGGTAGACATGCAGCTCAGCAATCATAAACTCGTAAAGCGTGGGACGAATATGATTGTAGAAGAACTGGGAATAGAACCAACTCTGGCTGAAAAACTTTTGAAAGAATATGGAAGCGTCAGAAAAGCAGTAGACTGGTACAGAACAAATGAAAAGAAATAACTCCCACGAAAATGCAGGACATTGAACCCTTTTACAATTGGGAAATTTATTATAACAGTTCCGAAGATTCCCTCTCTCCATTTTTTCAGGTGGAATACAATCTTCATCATTATACCAATGAAATTTATGGATACTACATTCATCCATTATGGGACTACATTGGCTCTGAAACATTGTATATAAAAATACTTTTTGCCGATTACGATACCGGCTTTCTAATTATGGAATTGTTTGGTGAATGGAACGATGCTCTTCATAACGACATCATGCATCTCAAGCGCAACGTGATTGATCATTTTACCCTTCAGGGAATTAGAAAATACATTCTGATAGGAGAAAATGTTTTTAACT
>DATHPH010000269.1:0-2664 GCA_035484095.1 Cytophagaceae bacterium
GGGTTAATCTAAAACAGAAATTTTTCAACTCAGCTATTATCGCTAAAAATTCATTTTCAGGTGCCGAAGTTTGGTCAAGAGTAGTTGGCAACGATTCCACTAATATAAAAGAACTGGATGCCACTGTTCTACTTCCAATGAACGATGTCAGTTCTGACAAAGGGAAATACATGTACTTTTTTGGTCCAAATGAATTTGATGTCTGCAAAAATGTTACAATCGGTTTCGAAGACAACGTAAATCTTGGATGGCCAATTATAAAATACATCAACCGTTTTGTCGTAATTCCTGTTTTCCATTTATTAGAGAGTTTTATAGGAAGTTATGGAGTAATCATTCTGATATTGGTATTTCTGTTAAAGTTGGTTTTATTCCCTCTTTCCTATAAGTCATACATATCAATGGCTAAAATGAAAGTGATGAAACCTGAGTTAGACGAAATCAAAGCTAAGTTTGGAGACGACATGCAAAAAACTCAGGCGGAACAAATGCAGCTTTACCAAAAAGTAGGAATCAATCCCATGAGTGGTTGTATTCCTGTATTGCTTCAAATGCCAATTTTATTCGCAATGTTCTCCTTCTTCCCAAATGCTATTGAACTAAGACAACAATCTTTTTTATGGTCTCCTGATTTGTCTACGTATGATGCCGTCATAACCTGGAAAGAAAATATCAACTTGTTTGGCTGGAATGTTCTGGACAACCACTTAAGTCTTTTCACTTTCTTGATGACCATTTCAACATTGGTTTATACTTGGTTTAACAACCAAATGAGCACTGCCGTGCAAGGGCCAATGAAAGCGGTATCGTATGCCATGCCTGTTGTATTTATGTTTGTACTGAATTCCTTTCCTGCTGGTTTAAGTTTTTACTATTTTGTTTCAAACTTTGTTACGGTAGGTCAGCAACTGATTATTAAACGATTTGTTGACGAAGATGCTTTAAGAGCAAAGCTGGATGAAAACAGAAAAAACTATCAAAGTGGCAACGCTAAAAAATCTCCTTTCATGCAACGTCTCAACGAAGCGATGAAAGCGCAGGAAGAAATAAAGAAAAAGGGAAAAAAATAATCACTCCTAAATTTAACTACCTACTAAAACGAGGTTCTGTTCCCAATTATTGGCAGAACCTCGTTTTAGTTTTGAGGACTTCATCCATTATATTTTTTTAGAAAAATTTGATGCGATATACTCTCCCTCCTAATTACAGACATTTCTATCAGGTTGCTCCTCGGAATCTGCTATCCGAGCAATACCATTTATATTTCCATTAAATTTTCGTGGAACATCTTAGTTGGAATTTCCCTAATATTAAATTTATCACCTCTAATTTATTTCCCTTCAGTAAATTAACTTTTTATCCACAAATTTCCATGACAACATGTTTAAAACAAACGTTCCACGATTCCTGATTATCGCGCACGATCTATTAATTTAGTGTTCCCAAAAAGGGCAAACAGGTAAGAATTCCTTAACTTAAACTGGAACTTAGTAAAGAAATTAACATGGGTAAAATTATTTCTATCGCCAATCAAAAGGGTGGGGTTGGTAAAACAACTACTGCTATAAATCTTGCTGCCAGTCTTGCAGCATTAGAATTCAAAACTTTGCTGGTAGACGGAGATCCTCAAGCAAATTCAACCTCAGGCCTTGGTTATGATCCCAAAACCATTGACAAAAGCATTTACGAATGTATGGTAGATGGCGTAGAAGCGGTGGGACTTGTGACCGTTACAAATATCAATTACTTAGATTTGCTCCCCGCTCATATTGACTTAGTAGGTGCTGAAATAGAACTAATCAATATTGAAAACAGAGAAATGCGCATGCGGGACTCTTTGGCTTCTGTAAAAGATAAATACGACTTTATCATTATTGATTGCAATCCATCCTTAGGTCTTATCACTGTCAATGCGCTTTGTGCAAGTGACTCAGTTTTAGTACCAGTACAATGTGAATATTTTGCACTGGAAGGAATTGCTCAATTAATGAATACAATAAAAATTGTCAAAGACAGCTTGAATCAGAACCTTGAAATCGAAGGGGTATTGCTTACAATGTACGACCAACGCGTACGCTTGTGCAATATGGTAGTAGAAGAAGTACGGAATCATTTTCAGGATCTTGCTTTTGAAACCATTATCCCAAGAAATATAAAATTGAGCGAATCACCAAGTTTTGGATTACCGGTCATAGCACACGATGCTGATAGCAGAGGTGCAATCAGTTATTTGAATCTGGCCAACGAAATCCTGGAACGAAATAAAATTACTGTCAGCGCTTGAAGAGGTAAGCCTTCCAAAGGCAAAGAACCAGACGCTTCGATATAATCAACTTAATTAATTTAAAAACACTTTACCACATGACGATGACCGCAAAAAGGCCTGTATTGGGAAGGGGATTGAACGCCCTTTTAAAAGATTCTGAGAAAGTAAAAAATGAAAATAAACCCATTTCGGAGGTAAGCAATATCAACGAAATTTTGATAGAAAATATTGAAGCAAATCCTTTTCAACCGAGAACACACTTCGATCAGGAAGCGTTGAAAGAACTTGCGGAATCAATCAAAGTACATGGAATTATTCAACCTATTACGGTCAGAAAATTATCCGAAGGAAAATACCAACTTATTTCCGGAGAAAGAAGATGGCAAGCTTCCAAATTA